>CAZWQK010000197.1:0-4032 GCA_964635835.1 uncultured Pseudomonadales bacterium | reverse complement strand
GTGCCAGCGCACCCAGGCAAAAAAAGGCAGTAGCTGGATGCGCTCGCCGTACACCATTTCCGTGGCGACAATCCACTTGCTGCCTTGATCCAGGGCGAAGATCGCCACCACCAGGATCAGCCAGCGCCAGCGCCAGGGGTCGAGAGTTTCAAAGGCCGTGCTGTGGTTGGTCATGGCAGTCACGCTAGTGGTCTGCGAACCACTGACGAGCCTGGACAAGATCCGCATCAATCTGCTGCTTGAGCGCATCGATGGACTCGAAGGCCTGCTCGTCACGCAGCTTTTGCTTGAAGGTCACCTTGATTAAATCGCCATAAAGATTGCCCGCGTAGTCAAATACGTGAACCTCCAGTAAGGGCTCTTTACCGTCTACCGTGGGCCGCACCCCGATATTGGCTATGCCCTGCTGCACACGGTCACCGACCCCTTCAACAGTGACGCAGTACACGCCTTCCAGGGCTGCGCGATAGCGCTGCAGGCGGATGTTCGCCGTGGGCACGTCCAGCTGCCGGCCCAGCTGACGCCCATAGACCACGCGGCCCATAATAAAATACTCGTGGCCCAACATCTGCGCCGCCTCTGGAAAATCACCCGCCTCCAGGGTTTGCCGGATCAGCGTACTGCTGATGCGCTCCTGACCCTGCAGCAAGGTGGACATAGCGCTGACCTGATAGCCCAGTTCGTCGCCGTATCGCTTGAATAAGTCGAAGTCGCCCTCGCGGCCGCGGCCAAAACGAAAGTCATCACCTATGACCACGTGTTTGGCATCGACCTTGTCGACAATAAATTCCCCGGCAAACCAGTCGGCTGCTATGTTGGCGGTGCGCTCGTTGAAAGGCAGACAAAGCAGGCGATCGAGCCGGGTCTGCTTCAGCATATACACTTTTTCCCGGAATCGGGTCAGCCGCGCTGGGAGCTTTTCACCGGCAAAAAATTCTCGGGGCTGGGGCTCAAAGGTCATTAACATGCTGGGCACGCCATGGGCGTCCGCTTCATCGCACAGGGCGTCGATCAACGCCGCGTGGCCCCGATGCACGCCATCAAAGTTACCGACAGTGAGCACGCAGCCGCGGTGGCGGGGTCGAAGGTTATGCAGTCCGTTAATGATTTCCATAGCCGATTATAGGCCCATGACCGGCCCCTAGTCAGCGGCCTGCAGCAGATGATGATGCCGCACACCCATGACCAACAGCATCAGCGCGTATATCACCAGACCGCCTGCGCAGGTGAGCAGCACTCGCAGGGCGCGATCCGGTCCTGACATCGCAAACCACTGCTCCGAGGACAGCCCAAAGAACCACAGCATGGCCGCCAGCCCACCACAGGCTATGACAGTGCGCAGCAGCACGAAGACTGCTTTGGCATCAATCTTGATCCAGCCCGACCGGTGCAGGCCAACGTAAAGCAAAATGGCGTGAGTCCAAGCCGACAGTGCCGTCGCCAGGGCCAAGCCAACATGGCCCAGCCACGAGAACGTGGCGAGGCTGCCCACCAGATTCACCCCCACCGCTATGGCCGCATAGCGAAACGGGGTAGCCGTGTCTTGATGGGCGAAATAAGCCGGTGCCAGCACTTTTACCAGCACGAACCCGGGCAGCGCGATGGCGAACATTTCCAGCGCCCCAGCGGCCATGACCACGTCTCGATCAGTCATCGCGCTGCCGGCAAAGGTCATATACAGAAATGCCAACAGCGGTTCCGCCAGCAAATACAGGGCTGTAGCCGCCGGCAGGCCCAACATTAAACCGAGGCCAAAACCCCAGTTCATGGTGCGCAAAAAGCCTGGGCCGTCGTTGGCGGTAACCAGACGCGACAGATGCGGCAGCATGACGGTGCCCAGCGCCACGGCAATCAGGCCCACAGGCAGCTCCAGCAGGCGGTCGGCATAATACAGCCAGGCGATACTGCCCGTAGCCAGGGTGGACGCGATCATGGTGTTCACCAGGGCGTTGATTTGACCCACAGAGGCGGAGAACACAGCCGGCACCAACAGTTGCCCCACCTGCTGCACGCCCGGATGCTTGCGCTCAAGTTTTGGCGGTGGCAGCAGGCCCATGCCCAATAGCCCGGGCACCTGCATTAACCACTGCACCAATCCGGCAATTAGTACGCCCCAGGCCAAGATGACGATAGGCGCTGCCTGAATCTGGTCCGTTAGCGCAACCAGAGCCGCCGCAGTCAGACACACATTCAGCATGACCGGGGTGAAGGCCGGCAGCGCGAAGCGACCGTGGGCATTCATGATTGCGCCGGCATAGGCTGTAAGCGAGATTAGGGCAAGATAAGGAAAGGTAATGCGTACCAACTGGGTTAACTGAGCAAAACGATCCGGCTGGTCCAGGTAGCCCGGCGCAAACAGGGCGGCTAGTGGGCCGGCCAGGGCAATACCGGCGATGGTCACCGCCACCAAAGCCAAAGCGAATACCCCAAAGAGATTGGCCAAAAACAAGCGCAGGGCGGCATGCCCCTTCGCTTTGTATTCCACCAAAACCGGCACGAAAGCCTGATTAAATGCACCTTCGGCAAACAGACGGCGGAAAAAATTCGGAATGCGAAAGGCGACAAAAAACAGATCCGCCGCGGCGGAGGCGCCAAACAGGTAGGCTAGCACCACGTCGCGCACCAGACCGCTGATCCGCGACAGCAAGGTCATGCCTGCCACGGTACCCGCCCGCCGGTTCAAGGGCGCGGATTCTTGATCCTGCCCTTGGCTACTCACTTGATGATCGCTGATCCCCTGCTCTCCAAAATTATGCTCACCAGATTACGCGGTTGACATCTCATCGACACAGCGGCATATTCCCGCCTCATTTTTTTCGACCCCACTAGGAGCTACCTTGGCTAACAGTCCACAAGCCCGCAAGCGCGCTAAGCAGTCAGAAAAACGCCGAGCGCAAAACGCCAGCCAACGTTCTATGGTTCGTACGTACATCAAGCGCGTCCACGGAGCCGTGGAATCCAATGATGCAGAGGCCGCTGGCACCGCATTAGCCCAGGCTGTGCCGATCATAGACAAAATGGTTTCCAAGGGCATCATGCACAAAAATCAGGCTGCCCGGCAAAAGTCGCGTTTGAACAAGCGCGTCAAAGCTCTCGCCACGGCCAGTTAAGCTCTTCGCCTGCAGTCTCTTGGGGCCGGTGATTCTTCCGGCCTCCTCCTCTTGTTAAACCAGCACTAGGTTGTCGCGGTGCACCACCTCGGCTTCCGCCGCATAGCCAATTGCTTCGACGTAGCGATCACTGGACAGTCCCTGAATACTCTTCACCTCAAGGCTGGGGTAATTGCTTAGTCCCTGGGCGACCACCCGACCCGACTGATCCAAGCACCGGACCACATCGCCTCGATTGAACTCTCCCCGAGTGGCCACAATGCCTGCCGCCAGCAGACTTACCCCGCGCTCTTCGATAGCCCGCACGGCACCGTCGTCCATCACGATATCGCCCTTGGCCCGCAGATGCCCGGCAATCCAGCGCTTGCGCGCCGCCATGGGCGACATCTCGGCATACAGCAGGGTGCCCAGATCTTCGGCCTGGGTCACGCGAGTTAGCACCTGGGTCTCGTGACCTGACGCAATGACGGTATGAGCGCCAGACCGCGCCGCCAGCCGAGCCGCTCGGATTTTGGTCACCATGCCGCCCCGGCCCAAGGCCCCTGCACCCTCACCTGCCAGCGCGTCTAGCGCATCGTCCATTGCTGAGGCGCTGGGAATGCGCTGGGCGCTGTCGTCGACACGGGGATCCGCGCTGAGCAGGCCGTTGACGTCGGTCAAAATCACCAGCAAGTCCGCTTCCACCAGGTTAGCCACCAGGGCTGCCAACGTATCGTTATCGCCAAAGCGAATCTCGTCCGTGGCCACGGTGTCGTTTTCATTAATGATAGGCACCACGGACAAATCCGTGAGCATTTTCAGGGTTGCCCGGGCGTTCAAATAACGCTGGCGGTCGGCCAAATCCTCGTGAGTGAGCATGATCATGGCGGAGCCGCAGTCCAAGGTTTTCAGAGCCTGCTCGTAAGCCTGCATCAGGCCAATC
>CAZWQK010000196.1:0-4105 GCA_964635835.1 uncultured Pseudomonadales bacterium | reverse complement strand
GTCGGCATGTTTCCACCGCTGAGGACCTGCAAGAAGCTGCTCCGGGTGAAGTGGTTGAATTCTCGGTTGACCCAACACGCGGCTCGCTGCTGGCACTGCTCATTCAGGCCGCCACATTAGGTGAACGTATCGGTTCACCCTTTGGCGCGATTGGTGAATGTGGCCTACCGTTCTGTGACGGTCAGGGCGGTGAAGTAGGGTCCGTGATTATCCTTGGCGGTATCCTCGGTGTGCTGCTTGCCATCGAGCGCTTCATTACGCTGTTCATGATCGGCAACAAAGTGGCAGCCCAGCGCAAAGATCCGGTGGCGCATGATGACAACCCCTTGGGTCGCGTCCTCAAAGTTTACGAAGAGAACAAAGACGTTGATGTTGAAACGTTGGAACTCAAGCTCGGTGAGGCCATTCTGACGGAAACACCCTCGCTAACGAAATACATCAATCTGGTTCAGGTGATATCAGTGGTTGCACCGCTGACAGGATTGCTTGGTACGGTAATCGGCATGATTGAGACCTTCCAGGCCATCACACTGTTCGGTACCGGTGACCCCAAGACCATGGCTAGCGGTATTTCCAAAGCGTTGATGACCACGGTGTTGGGTCTGTGCGTCGCGATTCCAACAACGCTGTTACATGCGGTAGTGAGTTCCCGTTCACGCGGGCTGGTTCACATAATTGAAGAGCAAAGCGCAGGAATCATCGCTGAGCACGCTGAAAAGTCGGGAAAGGAGTTAGGTTAAGTTGAGCCTGAGTCAAAGGAGGCTGCAGCATTATGTTTAGTGACGCTTACTTGGCAATCATCAGGTTCATGGAAATGGGGGGCGATGTGCTTTGGTTCATCGCCGCCATAACCTTCCTAATGTGGAGCCTGATTTTTGAGCGGATTTGGTTTTTCCGAACCGAACACAAGGATTTGGTTTTTCAGGCGGCCACGAAGTGGGAAAGCCGCTCCGAGCGTAAATCCTGGTCTGCTCATCAAGTCCGAGAAGGCATCATCTCTGATGGTGCCACTCGCATTACCGGCAGTCTGCCAATCATCGAGACCTGTGTGGCTTTGTGCCCGCTGTTCGGCCTGCTAGGCACCGTAACCGGGATGATTGCAGTGTTCGATGCCATGGCCACGCAAGGTGGTAATGCTCGTTCGATGGCGGCTGGGGTATCCATGGCGACGATTCCGACCATGTCAGGAATGATTGCGTCCCTATCTGGTTTGGTGGGGACCACATATCTGAAGCGCAAGGTCGAGTATGAGACTGAGCTTTTTGAGGATCAATTAACTCTGGATCACTAGATTCTGAGTCGAGGAGAAAGTCTATGCGCAGACAAATGAAGCGCATCTCAAGAAACGAGGAAGAGGCCGATATCAACCTGACGCCCATGCTGGACGTGGTCTTCATCATGTTGATTTTCTTCATCGTAACAGCGACGTTCATCAAGCAGGCTGGAATCGACGTGCTCCGTCCAGACGCCCAGACTTCCGAACAGAAGCCGACGGTAGCGCTTCTCGTCGCGATTAGTCCCTCGGGCGATATCTGGATCGATAAAAAGCGAGTGGATCCAAACTCGGTTCGTTCGCATATCGAGCGGCTTCACGCTGAGAACCCCAAAGGGGGATTGGTCGTACAGGCAGACCGCTCCTCTACGAACGAAAAACTCATGGTTGTCTTGAATGCCGCACGCGCTGCAGGAATGCGAGAAGTGGCAATCTCAACCGAAAACAATTAGGCAGGTAGTACTATGGTCGCTCGTTATGCGATAGGCGTTGGCCTCGGAGCCTTGGTCACGTTTTTGCTGTTCTTTTTGATGCAAGCCATCATTGCTACTAATGAAGCCAATCTCGATGAAGGCGTTAAGGGCAAGCTGGTAGATTTTGTGCGTCTGCAGGACGACCAAGATATCGAAACCAAGCAGCGAAAGCCCAAGCCGCCGCCACCACCGGATGAGCCTCCGCCCGACATGCCAAAGCCAGATTTTGAGGCGTCGGATCTATCAAACGGAGTAGATATTGGTGCCGTGGACGTGAATCTGAACCTGTCCATTGAAGGCGGTGGTTTCAGCTCTGACGGAGAATATCTACCAATTGTGAAAGTGGCGCCTCAATATCCGCGTCGAGCGGTAACCCGTGGTATTGAAGGCTATGTGATTTTGGAATACATCGTGACAAAAACCGGCGCTGTTCGTGATCCGGTAGTCATTGATGCTAAGCCACCGGGCATTTTTAATCGCGCGGCCATAAACGCGGCGTTGAAGTACAAATACAAGCCCAAGGTCGTCAACGGCGAACCCATAGACGTAGCTGGGGTGAAAACCCGTATCACCTTTGAAATGGCAGAAGGGTAGGGTTCAAGGTACTGGAACGAGCACCCTTGAGGGAACGCTAGAAAAGCGCCGTCAAGATAACGCATCAGGAGTTATTGTTAGCATGACAATGATTAACGCAGAGAAAAACGTTGAGTTTCCGGGAATCACAGGACTGCTGCGCGGTTTTGCTTTGCTCGGCTTGGTCGTTGCATTAACCGGGCTGGGAGCACCCTTTCAGAGCGAAGTGGGCGCGGCGTTTGTGGCCACTGCAACTGCGGAAGAAGCCCCGGCCAAACGTCAGAAAACCAGACGTGTACCAGCGCTAAGTGAGCGGGTATTCAAAAAACTTGGTGAAGGGCAAGAACTGATTGATGCCAAGGACTATGACGGAGCCCTTGCGGTAATGCTGGAGGCCCTGGATCGAAGCCGTCGCTACAACGAAAACGAAGTAGCGAATCTGCACAACATGCTCGGGTATATTTATTTCCTTAAAGAGGACTACAACAGCGCCCTTCGCGAATACAAAATCGTAGCCGCTCAGGGGGAAAAGATTCCAGAGGGGCTCGAAACGACAACTCTGTACACGGTGGCTCAACTCAGCTACATCCAGGAGGACTACAATGAAGCGTTGAGGTACATGGAGATATGGATATCCAAGGCTCAAAATCCCTCTGCAGCCCCGCGTTTCTTTTTGGCGACGGTGTACTACCAGATGAAAGATTACGTCAAGGCCATCGAACAAATGGAACTCGGCATGCAAATCGCTAAGGAGCGGGGCACCACGGTTAAGGAGCAACAGTGGGGCCTACTGGTATTTTTGTATTTCGAGAAAGAAGACTGGCCTAAGGTCATTGAAACCCTCGAAGTAATGGTCGAAATGTTCCCCAAGCGCGAACACTGGGTTCGGCTCGCGGGCGTGTATGGTCAGGAAGGGTTCGAGAAGAAACAGATGTACGCCCTGGAGTCCGCCTATTCGCTAGGCTTCTTCGAGCGAAAGACGGACTACACAAATCTTGCAGGGCTGTTGATGCAAGAAGAGGTGCCCTACCGAGCGGCTAAGGTACTGGTGGCGGGATTTAAGGCTGAGAGTATCGAGCGTGACTCCGACAACCTGCAGAACTTGGGGCAAGCTTGGCAGTTAGCGCAAGAAGTCGACAACGCGATTGAAGTCTATGAGGAAGCGGCCGAGCTGTCTGAAGACGGCAAAATCTACGAACGGCTCTCTTATCTGTATCTTGAAGACGATCAATTTGCCCAGTGCGTGGATTCTGCTTCTGGCGCATTGGATAAAGGCGGTCTGCGCAAAGTTCAATCGGTACATATTGTCAAAGGAATGTGCCAGTACAATATGGATCGACTAACGGCTGCGCGAGATTCTTTTGTACAATGCCGTCGGGTGGCGCGTCGTGAAGACGACAAACCTAGCCAGCGTACTTGCGGTCAATGGATAACCTTCATTGATCGAGAGAAGGCGCGGCTTGAGGCCCTTGCTGCTGCCGGCTAGCGCATGCCTGAGTCGGGTGTTTGGAAAGCCGGTTTTAGCCGGCTTTTTTTTTGCAAAATCGGAGACAAACCATGTTTACAGGAATCGTTCAGGGTTTGGTGGCAGTGATTGGGATCGAGGAAGAAGGGGATCTGAATCGCATTGAATTAGACATGCAGGGGTATAACGAAGGAATCGCTCTCGGTGCATCTGTTGCCGTCAATGGTACGTGCTTAACAGTGACACGAGTTAGCGATAACGGCGCAGTGTGTTTTGATATCATCACCGAAACCCTTCGCACCACGAATCTAGGAAAGCTCA
>CAZWQK010000195.1:0-4162 GCA_964635835.1 uncultured Pseudomonadales bacterium | reverse complement strand
CGAAGCCCGCATGTACCTTACGATTGCCGGTGGCGGTGAGGGTCGCCATGGTACGACCGTGGAAGCTGCCATCCACAACGATTACCGCAGGTGACTTGATGCCCTCATTGTTACCTTTCAGGCGCGCCAGCTTGATGGCAGCCTCGTTAGCCTCGGCGCCGGAATTGGAGAAAAATACGTTATCCATGCCCGAGCGCTCGCACAGCCGCTGCGCCAGCTTGGTCTGCAGGGGAATTTCGTACAGGTTCGACGTGTGCAACAGGGTTTGGGCTTGCCGGGCCAAGGCCTGGGCGACGTGCGGGTGCGCGTGGCCGAGGCCGCAAACGGCAATGCCCGTGAGCCCGTCAAAATAGGTTTTGCCGTCGCTGTCCGTCAGGTAGGAGCCAGCGCCGCTGACAAAGTTGACGGGCATTCGGCCATAGGTGTTCATGACGTGATCTTGCATAACCAATTCTCCTGCATGCCCATCCTGTGCGGAAAAACGAAAACACCTCGCCCCTCAACGTCTGATGACATCGAAAAACAAGCGTCGCAAAGGAATAGGTGTGCTTAAAAAGCAACAGGCCGCTTCGAGAGCGGCCTGATAAACGCGAAAGATACTAAACACAAAAGCCCGTCGCAACAGGCGTATTGCTTAATAGTTCTCAGCGGCTTGGGAAAAGCTAAGGCGACTTCAGCGCCCCAGCGAGCCGGCGCAAACCCGCCTCAAGGACTGGCTTGGGCGCCGCGAAATTAAAGCGCACGTAATCCGGGTGACCGAAAGGCGCGCCGCAGCTCAACCCCAGACCGTGGGACTCGAAATGATCGTCCACATCGTTTAGCTGCAGATCACCAACGTAGATCCACGCCAGATAGGTCGCTTCCACTGCGGTCATACGCGAACCTGCAACAGCTTCAAGCAGTTGGCGATTGCGGCGCAGGGTGGCCAGCAGGCTTGGCACCCAATCTGACCGGTCGTTAAAGGCGATTTCCGATGCAAGGTAGTTCAGCGGCCCTGGCCCAGGCACCAAGTCGCCCCGGGTGGCCAGAAAGCGGGCCCGCAAACCAGGGTCTGGCACGATGGCGGCAGCACAGCCCAAGCCGGGAATGTTGTAGGTTTTGGTGGCGGCAAATAGCGAGACCGTGCGATGCGCGATTTCCGGCACGGCGTGGGCAATGGGCCGGTGGTGTTTGTCCTGATCCAGAATCAGCTGACAGTGAATTTCGTCGCTGACCAGCAGCAGATCGTGGCGTTCAATGAAGTCCGCTAACGCCTGTAGCTCGTTAAGACGGTAGCAGCGCCCGGTGGGGTTTTGCGGGTTGGCGATGCACACCATTTTTACCTCGCCGTTCATGGCTTGGGTCATTGCGTCGAAATCCATAGACCAAACGCCGTCCACCAACTGCAGGGGCACGGCTACTTGAGGACGCCCGGTGTTGGCCTGCAGATCCAGAAAGGGGTAGTAAATGGGCGTTGGCACCAGGATCTGCTGATGCTCTGCCAGCATATGCACCGCCATATTCAAACCCGGAACCACCCCGGGAAGCCAGACGATCCAGTCCTCGGGCACCTGCCAGCCGTAGTGGTGGGCCAGCCAGCCCTGCAGGGCGTGGGTGAGTGACTGGGGTTTTTTGGTGTAGCCGATAATGGGATGGTCCAGGCGCTGACGCAGGGCGGAGAGAATGAACTCCGGTACCGCGAAGTCCATGTCGGCAATCCAGAACGGCAAAATGTCCCGGCCTTCATACTTTTGCAGCTTGGTGGCGTTGGTGCCGCGGCGGTCGATGACGGCATCAAAATCGTAGCGCATGGGGCGTCCTGGTGGCTCGAAGGAATATACCCCCGGATCATAACGTGATCACCCGCGGGAATCCCGGGCGGCTATCACCAGGCCAGCGATCGAGGCTACAATGCGGGCCAACGCCACAGCGGGCATCACACCCACACACTGTCAGGACGACGCTATGTCAGAAGAAGTATTGGATTCGATCAAACAGCAAATCGCCGAAAACCCCATCATTTTGTATATGAAGGGATCACCCCAGGCACCCCAGTGCGGCTTCTCTGCCCAAACCGTGCAGTGCATGGTGGCCTGCGGCCAGCGCTTTGCCTATGTGGACATTTTGAGCAACCCGGACATTCGCGCCACCCTGCCCGGATACGCCAACTGGCCAACCTTCCCGCAGCTGTGGGTCGACGGGGAACTGGTGGGCGGCTGCGACATCATCACGGAAATGTTTGAAGCCGGTGAGCTGGAAACCCTGCTCGTGGAAACCAGCGAGAAGTACGCGACCGACGACTAACGCGGTCACCGTCTGGGCTGGCGGGTTCTAATCCTCGTCTTCCTTTGTTTCCAGCCAATGGGGGTGGAAGGGCCAAGCGTTCACGATGTGGCAAAACAGCTGGGCAGTGCGCTCGGCGTCGTAAGCGGCGCTGTGGGCCTGAGCGTCGCTGAAATCCAAACCCGCCCGCCGGCAGGCCCGACTGAGCACCGTATGCCCAAAGGCTAGCGCACCCAACGTGGCGGTATCCAGGGCGGTGAACGGGTGAAACGGATTACGCTTGATTTTCAGCCGCTCGCAGGCGGCGTTCAAAAACCCCTGATCGAAAGACGCGTTGTGCGCCACCATGATGGCCCGGTGGCAGCCCGCAAACTTCATCTCGTCCCGCACAGTTTTAAAGAACGCCACCAAGGCGTCCCGCTCGTCGATGGCATTGCGATTGGGGTCATCCAAAACAATGCCCGTGACCTTCAGGCTGGCAGGTTCAATCACCGAACCCTCGAAGGGCTCCAACGACCAACCGGTGGTGTTCTTAACGCTCAGCTCGTCGTCGCGCATGGCGAGAAAGGAGCAGGCCACCTCCAGGATGGGGTTAACGTCCTTGCTGAATCCGCCTGTTTCCAAATCAACCACGACAGGCAGATAGCCGCGGAACCGTTCTGAGATTTCCATGGGGGGACGATAACTGAAAATAGCGCAGAGAGAACTGTCCAAGGCGAGAGTTTCTTTCGGTCAACCGGTGAAGCCAAGAGAGTTTGGCTCTAGAGATTATGCGCCCGCTCTAAATTGGGCTGCTGGACATGGTTTGCTCACTGAAATTCCGTAGGCGAGCTCAGCCTGATGTACGAAATTATGGTCGTTTGCCAAAACAAATCGGAACCAAAGGTAGTGTCCAATATTTTTCGCACTTTGTTCGGAGCGGTAGCGCCAACAAGAAGAACGTCGGCCTGAAGGCCGACCTACGGGGACAATGCAGGTCGTAGGTCGGGCTCGTAGGTCGGGCTCGTAGGTCGGGCTTTAGCCCGACGGGAGAGATGTCGGCTTCTGCATCAAGCATCGCGTTCAATGTCTCCTCGACCGCACTGAACACGACTTTGCCCAGGTGGTCTTTGAGCTCATGCTTGTTGATCTGAACGGCCGCCTTCTTTTTCGTGGTATTTTCCGCCAGGTGGTGGTTTTCCCGTCTGACTTTTTGTTGACTAAACAACTTCATTTAATCAGATCGGAAACCACCGCTCCTCTTTTTGCGAAAACTATCCTACGTCATCCGATCCGCTGGCCAAATGAAAAGCTTGTGCAAAGCCGCAAACAGCCCCAACGGCCTGCTACGGCTCTCACGTAAACGATGGAAGTGCAGCGGCACTAAAAGCAGAAAATGACAGCGTTCAGCCAAAAAAAGTTTTTGGTGCAAAGAGTTAAATTATCGTCTCTTCCACCGTCTCTTTTGCCTCGCTTTCGATTTGATCCAGCGAAGTAATCGCGCATTGATAGCCAGCCCAACCTTCGACTGCGCTCAGGGTTCGCCTGTCGATGTAAAAGCCTTGGGACCAGGGAAGGACAAGGGTATAGCTGATAGAGGTGACTTCGACCTTAAATTTTGCGCTCCACTCAAAGGTTCCTTTATTCAGAATACCTCCAACAGGTGGGTCTGAGCGCTGAATGGCTACCCAACCAGCCGGCGTTGTGTGAAGTGCGCCATTACTGTCCTGCTGGTAGCAGGCTAACAGTACGGTTTCTTCATTTGTGACATAGGGTTCATGACGGATTTTGTCACTACTCCAGCAAGGTAGCGAAATTGCGACAAGAAAAGTTGAGGTTAACCAGTGCATCAGTCCAAAATTCTTGCCGAAACTCCGAAACTCCGAAACTCCGAAACTCCGAAACTCCGAAACTCCGAAAC
>CAZWQK010000194.1:0-4179 GCA_964635835.1 uncultured Pseudomonadales bacterium | reverse complement strand
AAGGGCTGCCCAAACGCTGGCACTTTCTCGCCTCGATGTTTGCCGTGGTTGGTCTGATCGGCTGCCTACCCGCCCTGCAAAGCAATCAGTTGATCCAGATTTTCCGCGATCTGGTCATGATTGAGCAGGGATTTCTCGCTGCTGACGAAGACCCCTTTGTTTTTAACTTGATCAGCGGCATCGTGCTGGCCACCGTCACCGGCGCCGTTATTTTTGGAGGGTTAAGTCGAATCGCCACCGCGGCAGGCTTGCTGGTGCCGATCATGACCGCCGTTTACCTCATGGCGGTCATTGTTGCGCTGCTGCTGAATATCAGTGCCGTGCCCGGCGCATTTCAACTCATTGTCGTCGACGCATTTACCGGGGAAGCCGCCGCTGGAGGAAGCCTGCTGGCGGTCATTCTCTACGGTGTACAACGCGGGGCCTACAGTAACGAGGCGGGCATGGGCACCGAATCATTGGTTCATGGTGCCGCCAAGACAAAGGAACCCATTCGCGAGGGATTGGTAGCCATGATTGGCCCCATCATCGATACCCTGATTGTTTGCACAGCCACAGCGCTGATGATTTTGATCGCAGGCACCTGGCAAAGTGACGCCTCTCAAGGCGTCACCCTTACCGCCAACGCCTTCTCTACGCTGTTAGGACCCGTCGGCACCCTAGTGGTCTTTGTAAGCGTGCTGTGCTTTGCCACCACAACAATATTCACTTACTCGTTTTACGGCAGCCAATGCGCAAGCTACGTCTTTGGTAGCAAGCATATTCGCAGCTACCGATTCGTATTTGTATTATCTATCGTGCTCATCGCGGTGATCTCGCTGGAGGCCGCGGTGAGTTTAATTGACGGCTCTTTTGCACTTATGGCCATTCCCACCATGGTCTCTGCAATTTGGCTGGCGCCGAAAGTAATGACCGCGGCCAGGATTTATTTCGCTGGATTGGATACCGACGATGACCAGCACTCTGACTTGGTAACCAAGGCCGACCCAACTATTTCATGATTTTCGCGAGGACTGTAAATGACCTATCAAGCGTTGCCTGACCATTTGGCACAACCTAAACCCGCCACTGCGCACACTGAGCGGGCCCAGCAAAAGGTTTACGAGGCGCTGAACTTTAGCGACCGACAAAGTTTTACAGACGCTCAGCGAGGGTTTATCGCCAGTATCGACCCCATGACCATCACTCGTCCGGACGGTCACGTGACCTACGATTTGGAGGCCATGTCGTTTCTTGATGGCGAGGCGCCGGCGACGGTAAATCCTAGTCTGTGGCGCCAAGCCCAGCTTAATGCGCAACACCACGGCCTGTACGAGGTTTGCGATGGCCTGTACCAAGTGCGCAGCTTCGACATTGCCAACATGAGCCTGATTCGTGGCGACCACGGCTGGATCATTGTTGACCCACTTACCTCCTCAGAATCTTCCGCCGCGGCCTTGGCCCTAGCCAACGAACATCTGGGTGAGCGGCCGGTGGTAGCGGTGATCGTTACCCACAGCCATGCAGATCACTTCGCCGGTATTTTGGGCGTTGTTACCCCTGAGCAAGTCCAATCTGGTGAAGTCGCCGTGATTACTCCAGTGGACTTCGTTAACGAATCCCTGAACGAAAACGTGCTTGCTGGCAACGCCATGGGACGCCGCGCCACCTATATGTACGGCAATCTGCTGAAACCCTCACCCACCGGTTTCGTTTCCACCGGATTGGGGGCCGCGCTATCACTGGGGTCTACAGGGTTTATCGTACCGTCAGACATCGTCAGTAAAACCGGCGAAACCCGGCAGATCGATGGCGTGGACATCGAGTTTCAAATGACCATGGGCACCGAGGCGCCAGCGGAATTTGTCTTTTACCTGCCGCAGTTTAGGGCCCTGTGCATGTCCGAGATCACCTCTCACCACCTGCACAACGTCTATACGCCTCGCGGTGCCCAAATTCGAGATGCCCTGGCTTGGGCTGCACAGATCAACGAATCAATTGAGCTGTTTGGGCATCGCCTGGATATTCAGTTCGCCTCTCACCACTGGCCGATTTGGGGGCGCGAGCGCGCCGTGGAGTATTTGGAAAAGCAGCGAGATCTGTACAAGTACATTCACGACCAGACCCTTCGACTTGCCAACAAAGGCTTCAATAAAGAGGAAATTGCCGAGCGGGTTAGCCTGCCACCGGCTTTGGGTCAGGAGTTTTATAACCGGGACTACTACGGCACCGTGCATCACAACGCCCGCGCGGTGTACGTTAAGTACCTGGGCTTCTTCGACGGCAACCCAGCCACGCTTTACCAGCTGCCACCCATCGAGCAGGCTCAGCGCTACCTCTCCTACATGGGCGGCGCTGACACCGTTGTTAGCAAGGCCCAGGACTCTTTCGATGCTGGCGATTACCGATGGGTGGCGGAGGTTCTGAATCACGTAGTCATGGCGGATCCAGAGCACATTCCTGGGCGTGCCCTGCTCGCCGACACTCTGGAACAGCTAGGCTATCAAGCGGAGTCTGCGCCCTGGCGAAACTTCTATCTGTGTGGTGCCTTGGAACTGCGTCAGGGTTTGCCCGAGTCCAAGGCCTTCAACGCCAGCGGCGGCATCGCCGCAGGCATGCCCATCGAGAACTTTTTCCAGGCTTTGGCCGTGCGCCTTTTACCGGAACCCGCCCTGGAATTGGACCTAACACTCAAATTCGTCTTCACCGATCTGGACGCTGAATATCTGCTGACGGTGAAAAACAGCGTTCTTAACTACAGCAAGATGCCTCAGGATGCAGAGCCTCAAGCCACCCTGACCCTCGACTCCATGGACTTTAAGAACATGCTCATGGGTGGAACGGATGCGGCAAGCCTGATGCAGAACCAGCGTCTGGGCATCGACGGCGACGCCGCGCGCCTGCTGCTGCTTGGTGAGCTATTTGATCAGTTCCCTCGCCGCTATCCCTTGGTTACGCCAGTAGACCAGAGTCTGCGTTAGCTGCACCGGAGCCGGTTGCTACTGGGCCGTGAACTGGGGCCTCGCGCGCTGCAGGATCAGCCCAATTACGGCCGGAGCCGCCCCAGCCCCAAGGCTGGTTAAACTGGACGGCGGCTGTTCCACGGTGCCCAGTACCATCCTGTCCAAGTGCCCCTGAATCTGCCTCTCGTCAATATGAACAACCTTGTTCATCGCTTTTTTTGCTCTCTTTATCCATGGTGGTTGTCTCCCCTGTAGACATTGAATTTAGACAATCCAATTCCACTACATGAGACACCGCCTCTTCAAATCAAATGTGCGAAAGATAATTTACGTTATCCAACCCGACATCTTTCTTGTCGAGCTAAAGCCCGACCTACAACGCATCATCCTTCGTAGGTCGGGTTTCAACCCGACATCTTTCTTGTCGGGCTAAAGCCCGACCTACAAGCCCGACCTACGGTCAAGTTCCAGAGATTGAGCAACACCTGGTTTGTAGACTCGATTATCCGTCAACTGCATATCACTCGCCCTGGGCAATATTCAGCTTGTCAACGAACTGCCAGACTACAGCAGTGTCCTTCAAGCCCGCCAACACGAGTCGGAGGGCGGGTATCTCGTTGGGGAACACCCGCCCACGTCGGTTAACTGGCCTTTAGTGAAATCGATCCCAGCTTTCGTGGAAAGGGAAACAATCTTGGTTAGCGGCGGACGTCGCGGGTGGGGTTTGAGCACCTGATATTTTACCGATACTGTCCGATCGGCTGCGCTTTTTAATTCCATCACCTAAAGCCTTATCTGTGAATCAAGAGGCTGCTCATGCCCTCAGGACTTTATCAAACGCTTCTGCTAGCTTAGGCGCCAGCTTCTAATTGGCAAGCGACCTTGTGGCTGAATCCAAACTGCTTGCAAGCGAGTTTTTTCAAACACACCAAATGTCTGGCAATCAAAATGATTGTCTACCCATCCACGACGACCATTTAGCCATGGGTCTTGATTAGGACCCAGGAACCGAGTCAACAACCCAATAATCAGCGAGGCAGTCATGGGCCGAAAAATTCTCTTCATCACCACGGATCAAATGCGCTTCGACGCGCTGGGCTGCAATGGCGGACAGGTTGCCCGAACACCGGCCATCGACAGCCTAGCCGCTAACGGCATTAACTACGCACGCGCCCACAATCAAAACGTCGTCTGCATGCCGGCCCGGGCCACCATCATGACCGGTCAGCATGTGGCC
>CAZWQK010000193.1:0-4231 GCA_964635835.1 uncultured Pseudomonadales bacterium | reverse complement strand
CAAGTTGCGTTAGCGTCAAAAGCCAAACTTTCGACGCGGACGCGTCCTGAAACCAAGTCGCCCCCAAAGTCTTTATCAATGTGATGGTCGGAGCCCGAGGTCTCCAAGTTGCGTTAGCGTCAAAAGCCAAACTTTCGACGCGGACGCGTCCTGAAACCAAGTCGCCCCCAAAGTCTTTATCAATGTGATGGTCGGAGCCCGAGGTCTCCAAGTTGCGTTAGCGTCAAAAGCCAAACTTTCGACGCGGACGCGTCCTGAAACCATGTGGCTCTGTGACCGTCCATCGTTTTGATCACATCGGTGATTGTTCGAATGGGTTGTTCGCTGTTTTTCAGCTGTGTTTTGTAAATCTCCTATCGTCTTGCTGCGTCGAGGCAGGGGCGGGAGCATAGCACGTTCTTTTGTTCTGATACTGGCTGTCTCTACCACTGCCGCCCCTAGGGCGCGAATCTGTGTCACGGCACAAGTTTTATGGCGGCTGTGGGTGGTTTCTGGTACAAACTTGCGCAGCTTTAAGGATCAGTGTGTCAATGAGTATCGATTCCAGACGTATGGAACAAGTCTTTTCTGTGATGCAAACCGTTGCTGAAAATGGCGATGGTTCGGTGCAAGTGGGGGCTGTGGCTGACGTGCTGCGCGCCAACAATTCACCCATCGCGGCGTGGCAAATTCGCGCCGACTGCTCGGCGCTGCAGGAGCGCGGACGAATTCACCTGGATGCGGCGTCTGGCGCCTGGCGAATCACAGCAGGCCAGCAAGAGCAGGGCGCAGCTTAAACCCGGTGACGAATTTTCATTGGTAATCTAATCAAACACGCTGAGTTGTCGGTGTTACAGGGAACCCACTAATGAAAACCGTAGTTGATACCTCGGGCTTACCGGTCATCGATAAGCCTGGTCGCATTTGCATTTTGCAGTCCAAGTGGTATCCGGAGTTGGTGCAAAGCATGACCTCCGCCTGTGAGCAGGTGCTGGGTCAAGCTGGGTATGCCGACATCGAGGTTCACACTCTCCCCGGTTCTCTCGAGATACCGCTGGCGGCGCGGGATCTGCTTGCCGAAGACGTTAACCTTGAGATAGACGCAATCATTTGTTTCGGGGTGATTATCAAAGGCGACACCCTGCACTTTGAAATGATCAGCGCAGAATCAATGCGGGGTCTGGGCTCAGTAATGCACGATTTCCGCCGGCCAGTTCTGGTGGAGATTTTGCCGGTGTTTAACCGACAGCAAGCGGTGGACAGAGCCTCAGACGACGAATTCAACAAGGGGATTGAAGCTGCTGTAGCAGCCATTGAAATGGTGGCCTGGCGTCGCTCTATTGTCGGCTAACTTTGAATAGCCGCTGTTTATCCCTGGCCCAGTCTTTTTCCCGCGTCGCGTCGCGCTTGTCGTGCTGCTTCTTGCCCTTGCCCAAGGCGATTTCGCACTTCACTTTGTTGCCCTTCCAGTACATGGACATGGGCACAATGGTGTAGCCCTTTTGCTGGCTGGCAATAAACAGCCGCGACAGTTCCTTGGCGTGCAGCAGCAGCTTGCGCATGCGCTGGGGCTCGGCGATGACGTGGGTTGAAGCGCTCAGCAGCGGAGTAATAGTACAGCCCGCTAAATACGCTTCGCCTTTATGTATTTGCACAAAGGCCTCAGCAAGTTGCACCTTGCCGTCACGGATGCTTTTGACTTCCCAGCCCATCAACATCAGACCTGCCTCGAAGCGGTCCTCGATAAAGTAGTCATGCCGAGCCCGACGGTTTTGCGCAATGCTGCCGGGGCTGGTTTTTTTTCCTGACTTTGCCATGAGTGTTTTTGGGGCTTGGATGAGCTTGCGGTTGCCCAGTGTATATCAGTCCGGACCCGTCGGCTGGGAAAAGTCTTCGCATCGGGCCACGGCTTAGGGTTTCGGTAGTACAATTGACGCTGTTTTGTTGGAGCGACTTGCATGGTTAATTCACACACCTCTGGGACCGGGCAGCGCTGGTCTAATCGCTGGCTGTTTATTTTGGCCGCCGCCGGCAGCGCTGTGGGTTTGGGCAACATCTGGAAGTTTCCCTACATCGCAGGTGAAAATGGTGGCGGCGCATTCGTCCTGATTTATCTGGTTTGCATCGCTGCCGTGGGCATACCGATTATGGTCAGCGAGGTGCTGATGGGGCGGCATGGACGTGCTAGCCCCATTCACGCGATGCGCAAGTTAGCCAAGCAGTCTGGCCGCAGCCACCGCTGGGCAATTGTGGGCTGGATGGGGGTGCTGGCGGGATTTTTAATTCTGTCCTATTACGCGGTGATCGCCGGTTGGGCGGTGAACTACATTTGGGCTAGCGCCAGCGGCACCTTTACCGGAGCTTCGGCAGCGGATGTTGGCCAGCACTTTGACGCATTTTTGGCCAGTCCGCTTGAGCTTGTGGTCTACCAAACAGGCTTTCTGGCTCTCACCATTTGGATTGTCGGCCGCGGTGTGACCAAGGGGCTTGAAGCCGCGATCCGCTGGTTTATGCCGCTGCTGTTTGTGCTGCTCATAGCTCTGCTCGTTTACGCTTTTAGCTCCGGTGGGTTTAATCAGGGTTTTGCATTCATGTTCGACATGAAGTGGGAGGCTGTCACAGCGGAGTCCTGGCTCATTGCAATGGGTCAGGCGTTTTTCACGCTGAGTTTGGGCATGGGTACCATGATGGCCTACGGCGCCTACGTGCCTGACGATGCGCATCTTGGGTCCACGGTGGTGAGCATTGCGCTCATCGACTCCACGATTGCTATTGCCGCTGGTCTTGCAATCTTTCCTATCGTGTTCGCCAATGGTCTCGAAGTTGCCCAGGGCCCAGGCTTGACCTTCGTCACGCTGCCTCTGGCTTTTGGACAAATGCCCCTGGGCAGCGTGTTTGGCGCCCTATTCTTTTTGCTGCTCAGCTTTGCGGCCATTACCTCGGCAATATCTCTCACCGAACCGGCGCTGTCCTACTTAGTAGAGGAGTACAACGCAAAGCGTGAGCGCGTAGCTGTCAGCCTTGGCGTCATTTGTTGGGTGCTGGGTTTGGGCACAGTGCTCTCCTTCAATCTGTGGAGCGACGTGACCTTGGTTGGGGCGCTGACGTTTTTCGATAGCGTTGATTACTTCTCGCAAAATATCCTGCTGCCTTTGGGCGGCATGCTGCTCACGCTCTTTGCCATGTGGATCCTTCCTCGAGACGTGGTGGACCAACAGCTGTCCATTGAATCGAATTGGGTGAGCTGGGCGTGGCGATTGGTCGCTGGGGTTATTGCCCCCTTGTGTGTCTTGGCCGTCTTTGTCAGCACCCTATGGCCCTTGTTGACTGGCATGTGGGCGTGACAGAAATTATTCGCTCTTGCCTGCTGTTGGTGCCCGTGACCCGGGCTTATCAGGTAGTGGCAGAGGTGGAGCGTTATCCCGAGTTTCTGCCGGCGTGCAAAGGGGTGTCTGTACTTGAGCGACGAGTGGATGAGCACGATGTGGAGTGGGTTGAAGCTCAAGTGACGGTGGGTGCGGCAGGGGCCGAGTACGAATTTGTGACGCAAAACCAAGGCCGTAAAAATCAGCACATCGAAGTGCATCTCAAGCGCGGACCGTTCAATCGCTTAGACGGACTGTGGTCCTTCAAGGCGCTGGGTGATGACGGCTGCCGTATTGAGCTTCGCCTGGAGTTTGAAGCAGCGGCGCTGCTGGCGGGTATGCTCAATCCCGTGGCGAATCGGGTTGCTGACCGTATGGTCGATGCTT
This sequence comes from uncultured Pseudomonadales bacterium, assembly GCA_964635835.1. Lineage (GTDB taxonomy): Bacteria > Pseudomonadota > Gammaproteobacteria > Pseudomonadales > Azotimanducaceae > UBA4421. The sequence continues at coordinate 500 of CAZWQK010000193.1, read as the reverse complement.
TTTCTCAGCGTATTGAGGCAACTACCGACGATGGAGCTTGAAGTTGTTTACGCTCAACCTCTGGGCCTATCGCGAGTGACTCTGGCCGTTGACGAGGGCATAACGGTAGGCGAGGTTCTGCAAAAGATTCGGCAGCTGCCAGAATGCGCCCAGTGGAACGTTGATCCTGCTGCCGTGGGGGTTTTTGGTCAGGTCAAAACAACGGATTATGCGTTGATGTCTAACGATCGCCTTGAGGTGTATACACCCTTGGTCTTAGACCCCAAAGAGGCCCGCCGGCTTCGCGCCCAGAATCAGCGCGGTTAGCCGTTATTGGTGTCCTCGGCTGCTTCTGGTTCTGCCTCTGCTTCTGCGGCATCGCTATTCTCCGCGTCCTTCGGCACGTAATCGCCAGTAATGTTAACCAGGGTATTGCCCTCAAAGGTCAGCACCATTTTCACGACCTGGGTGAGGTAGTCGGGTACCTCAATAGAGTACAGGTAGACCCATTCGTCTTCATT
>CAZWQK010000192.1:0-4238 GCA_964635835.1 uncultured Pseudomonadales bacterium | reverse complement strand
CCCAAGCTCAATTCCACCGAAGAATTTCTGGGCAACTGGAAGAAACCTTTACGGCGCTAAGGCTCAAGCTCCGGGCTGGTTGGGCGGCGAGGTTTGGGAACATCGAACCGGCAGACCAGCGCTAAATTGCGGCGGCGGCAAGTACCGGGTCGGGCATCAGGCCCAGGGCGGTCAGCAGGATGAGGCAAAAGCTGGCAAGGCCTAAATAGGCAAGAAAGCCAACAAAGATGCTGCGCGTCATCGAGTGAAAGTCGCCGCTAAGCTCCTCCTTAAAGGTCGCCAGCATTTTGCCCTGCAGCAGATTCGTCACCAGCAGCAAAAACAGCACCTGGCCGACGTTAGACAAGATTGCCTGAGTCATATTGAACTCCACAGCACCGCTGTCGCTGACCGTCGGGCTAACGCTGGTCGGACCAACAAAGCTCATGACAATTAGAAAGTAGAGGCAAAAAATCACGACCCCGGAGCCTACAACGGCGATGGCGGGTTTTTTCATGCCAACGGCGTGGTAGTTGGCCGCCAACAGGAAAAAACCGGCGAGCAGGGAACCAAAAAACGTGGCAAAGCCAATACCGTTTAGGGAATAGAGCTTCGGCAGTTTCGACTGCTGGCTGGGGTCGTTGGTGCTGTCGGAGTCGTGCATAAATATTCTCAACCGTTCGTGGGTGCATATTCGTTGGCAGGGTAGCCGAAGGCAAGGGCGAGATCAGTAAGAACGGAAATTTCGGTGATGAGTTGCTAGTTTGGCGCCGTAGTCAGAGACCTCAAAGGCCTCTGCGTAGTTCAGGCTCTCGTGGCCTGTCCCCATGCGTCTGCTTTTGACCGCAACCGCCATAGGTCGTCGCTGATAAAAGGTTTCAAGCCAAGCGCGCTCAAAGGGCGGGCTTGCCTGACTGTTCAATGACGGCAGCCACTCGAACACCTGGCTGGCGTGGCAGCTCAGCAATTCCAGCACCTGGTCCTGAACCTGCTCGGTGTCGATCAGCCAGTCCATGCGCATAGGCCGTGGATCCGTGAAGTGGTCCTAGGCCAAAAGCACAACCGGAGTTGTCATCAGACATGGGCAAGCAAATCCGGTTTGCGTTGGCCGTAGCCGGTTGCCGCCTCGAAGGCCCGGGCGATTTTCAGCAGCGCCAGATCCCCCCGGGGTTTGCCCACAAGCTGCACGCCGATAGGCAAGCCGCTCTTGGTGAAGCCGCCAGGCACGCTAATGGTAGGCAAGCCAGTCACCGAGATCATGCAGCACACGGCCATCCAGTCGATGTAGGTGGGCATGGTGACGCCATTGATTTCGCGCACCCAGTCCAGGTCAGCATCGAAGGGTGGCACTTGAGCAGCGGGCAGGATTAAAGCGTCGTAGTCCTCGAAAAAATCGGCGGCGCGGCGATAGATATGGGTGCGCTGAAGTTCTGCCTGCATGAGTTCTTCTGCGCTGAGCGCCAAACCTTTGTCGATATTCCACCGTGCCGTATCTTTAATGGCGGTTCGCCAGTTAGGGTCCACGGCTTCTAACCGCTGTGCCAGCAGGCGCAGACCCGCCGCCCGCTGGGTTTGAAAGACGTCCATGGCCCCATCCAGATTTGGCTGGGCGGCATCTACCCGAGCACCAAGATCCTCTATAACTGCCCCGGCCCGGGCGACAGCGTCTGCGACTTCTGGATCAATGGCCAGGCTGCCCAGGTCCCTGCTGACACCCATACGCAGCGTGGCGATTTCATCGGTATTCATTGGCTCCAGAGCATCCAAAAAAACCGTGCCGGGCTCTGGCAGGGTTAGCGGATCACCCTTGTCCGGCCCCGCCATGATGGAAAACAGCAGGGTGGTGTCGGCAACGGTTTTGGCCATGGGTCCGGTGGTAACCATGCGCGCGTACCAGCCAAAACCGCGGTTGAAGGGCATGCGCCCCATGGACGGTCGAAAGCCAACCACGTTGCAGAAGCTTGCTGGATTCCGCAGGGATCCCCCCAAATCGCTGCCGTCAGCCAAGGGCAGCAGGTCTGCAGCCAAGGCTACCGCGGCGCCGCCACTGCTGCCGCCGGGGGTTTTTGTTCGGTCATAGGGGTTATAGGTGTTGCCGTAAAGCTCATTGAAGGTATGAGAGCCCAGACCAAATTCCGGCATGTTGGTGTGGCCGATGAACAGAGCGCCCGCCTGACGCAGCCGTGCGGCCAGTTCGTCATCCCGGGTTTCCACTTTGTCGGCGAAACCCTTAAAGCCCCAGGTTGTGGCGAAACCTTTGACCGCAACCGCGTCTTTGGGGGCCATGGGTAAACCATGCAGTGGGCCGCGCTGGGCCGGATCGAGGGCGTCGGCTGCAGCGGCAAGCCTCATGGCTTCGTCTTCAGGTATCAGGGCAACCAAGGCGTTGAGGCCGGGGTTCAGGGCGTTTACCCGGGCATAAACGTTAGCCATTAATGCTTGCGCGGTAATGGCCCCGCGCTGCAGGTCTCGACACAGGGTTAGAGCATCCTGCCAAAGGGGTGCTGGGATCGATACGCTGCCATCAGACATTGGCCTGCTCTGTCAGCCAGACCAGCAAGTCCTCGATCACCTCATCGCGGTTGATCTCGTTGAGCATTTCATGGCGTCCTTCCGGGTACAGCTTCAACTGCACCTGCAGACCCGCGGTACGGTAGCGCCGCGCAAGTTCCAGTAACCCCTTAGTGTCGTTGTTGATGGGATCGTCGGTGCCGGCAAACAGGTAAATCGCCATGTTCTTGTTGATGCGCTGGATAGACCGCGCCCTGGCGCTTTCTGCTTGGGATTCAAACATGGAGGCCAAGCCCCCGGCGGTGAGACTGGCGCCGCAAAAGGGGTCTGCACGATAGCCGGCAACCTGTTCCCGGTCCCGGCTCAGCCACGCGAAGCCACCGTCACCGTCCCCGGCTTGCTCAAATTTTTTGTTGTTGTTGGCAAACAGGGCTTTGCCGATCAGCGGACTGGGCGATGCGGGTGTCAAGCGCCAGCTATCGAAACGGGTAATCGCGCGGCCAAGCATGGTGCGCAGGCGTGGCATGGCCCCCGGGGCGCCGCTCAGCACTAAGGCTTGCAGATGGTGGCCGTGGGTGTAGGCATATTGCTGCGCCAGCATTGCACCCATGCTGTGACCGAGCAGAATTGCCGGCCGCGGGTTTTGCTGGGTCATCCATTGCTCCAGATAGGCAAGGTCGGTGAGGGTTTCACGCCAGCCGTGATGACCCATGTCACCAACCTGGCACAAAGGTGCCAGGCTCATGCCGTGGCCGCGCAGGTCCGGAGCAAGCACGTTAAAGCCCGCATCGGTCAGCGTTTCGGCCAGAAGCTGATAGCGGCCGCTATGCTCGCCCATGCCGTGGGCAATGAGCAGATTTGCTCTGGCCTTTGCGGGGTCTTTGCACAGCCACTGCCGACAAAAAATGCGGTGGCCTTGCCGTGGCAGATACAGCTCGTTGCCGGAATTGTCCAAGGGTGCCTCTTGATCTGGGAACAGGTCGGAAAATATAGCGTAATCGGGCTGGCAAAGACTAATTGGCTGCCAAAGGGCCAAATTTAGACGTGAAGGCGACGGGGCCGGTGCACTGCCTTGCAATTAGGACTTGGTGGTCTAGGGTAGATGGCTCTATTCAGTTAGTCGGGGTTTTATGCAGTCTTCCAACGGGGGTTTGGGCGAGGGTTTGGATCGATTGATTTTCTTCGGCAGTGTGGCGGGCATCATCTCGTTGTGCACCCCACTGGCCTTATTCCCCGAGCAAGGCGGCGTGATTCTGGGCCAGGCCTTTGACTTCGTAACCCAGAAGTTCGGCGTCATGTACGTTGCTGGCGCTTCACTCACCCTGGTATTTCTGCTGTATTTAGCCTTCAGTCGTCACGGCGATACTCGTTTGGGTCCCAGCGAACCCGAATTTTCGACCCTTAGCTGGGCGGCCATGTTGTTTTGCGGGGGTATTGGCACCAGTGTCCTGTACTGGGGCGTGGTGGAATGGGCTTTTTATTTTCAGGGGCCGCCCTTCGAGGTGGAGGCCAGGTCCACAGAAGCCATGATGTGGTCTGTCAGCTATCCGATTTTTCACTGGGGGTTGATGGGATGGTCTCTCTACGTTTTACCCGGCGTGGCCATTGCCTACGGCTATTACGTGCGCGGGGCCAAGTCTCTGCGCCTTAGCGACGCCTGCGCACCGGTCATTGGCCGACACGCCAAAGGCCCGCTCGGCAGAGCCATCGATCTTTTATTTGTCGTGGGTCTGGTAGGGGCCTGCAGT
>CAZWQK010000191.1:0-4242 GCA_964635835.1 uncultured Pseudomonadales bacterium | reverse complement strand
AGTTTGTAAATGCCCAGCATCATCACCGGCAGACCAATGACAACAAAGGGCCGGCGGCGACCGAAACGGCTTTGAGTGCGATCCGACAGCCAACCAATGAGAGGGTCTGTAAAGAAGTCGGTGAGTCTGGACAACAGAAGTACGGTGCTGATTGCGGCTAGGCCCAGCCCTAACTCGCCTGCGTAATGCGGGTGCAAAAACAGCGTCATTGGGTAGCCCAAAATCGCGATTGGGAACCCGAGACTGCCGTAGGCTAAGAGCGCACGCCGATTCATGGATTCCTGGTCGCCCATTCTGATCTCGCCTCCAGGGTCTGCAAGCTGAGTGCGCTCAGGGTGCGACGGTGAGCCTGCCCGACACAGAATAAGCGTCGATCAAAGCGCCAACCAAACCATTGCCTTTCAGCTCCGAGACCAGGCTTTGTAAGTAGGCTGCTGCTTCCGGGCGCCCCTTGGGAACACCAATAGCCTGCTGCACGGAAGTGAATTTCCCGTCCAGGATTTTAGCGCCCGGTAGCGTTTCCACGTCATTGACCAGTCCTGCTCGAAGCCCAGCCAAGGCATCCAGCCGCATTGACACAAAATCTTCGAAGGCTTGGCGGCCTACTGCACGATGCAGTTCAGCATGCTGAATGTTGTCGGTAAGCCACAGCTCAAAGGCCGCTCTTGCTGGCACGGCAATGCGAATTCCCGGTCGATCAACGTCGTCGATAGATTGCAGGGGGGAGTCCTCAGGCACCAGGTAGGTGGCTTCAATCTCTGCATAGGCCGTTGTGAAGTCGATGCGCTCGGCCCGGGCGGGTTCCGCACCAATAAGACCAATATCCCAGACATCGTCTCCAGCAGCATCGGCCAGCTCTCCTGGGGTTTTGAAGGTGACGTAGTCCACGGCAACCCCCAGTCGGCTCGCAACCTCTGCAGCCATGCGGGGCGACACACCCATGGGGTCGCCGCTATGGGCTTTGCCCGTCACCAGCAAAAAATTAGACAGATTGATTCCCGCTCGCAGGCGCCCGGTGGGGGCCAACTGAGAGCGAATTTCGTCGGTAACCACGGCACTCATGAGGCAGTGCTTGGCAATTTACTCTGATCCATACCGTAAAGTCTGCAGACGGTATCCAGACACATGGATTGGATTTCGGGCTGTGACACCCCGGTTATACTGTCTTGCAATGTGCTCATGAATTTCGGCCAGATAGAGTCGTGATGGGGGTAATCGTTGCCCCACATAAGATTTTCGACGCCGATACCGCTTCGGGTGGCAACGCCAAATTTGTCGCCCTCAAAGGTGGCCACGAAGTTTCGGCGAAAATACTCCCTCGACTTCATGGTGAGATAATCGACCGCGTGGTCAAGACGCTCCAGTGCATGGGCAATCCAGCCGATTTCGTATTCCGCGATCACAAACTTCAGTTTTGCAAAACGCTCCCAATGTTCGACGATGTGTGAATCCCCTGAATAGTACTGCATGACTAATACCCCGCTTGTTTGTCCACGATACCAATGAATGGCTCCCCGGTTTGGGCCCGCCGCAGGTTCTCGCAAAACCGAGCAATGTTGCGCCCAGCCCGAAGCTGACTGGCTCCGGCAGTGTGCGGCGTCATGGCCACGTTTTCAAACCGCCAAAGCGGGTGCTCTGCCGGCAACGGTTCCAGTGGTGCCACGTCAAGCGCTGCCCCCCCACACTGGCCACTTTCCAGCGCTGCAACCAGGGCATCGCCGTCTATGATCTCGCCCCGAGTCACATTCATGATCAGGGTGCCCGGACGCATCTGAGCAAAGGCTGCGGCGTCGATCAAACCTTGAGTTTCTGGCGTGAGCGGCGCGCCAATAGCAACCACATCCGACTGGGCTAGCAGACTCTCCAGCTTGTCCATCGCCCAAACCTCCTGGACGCCATCAGACCCAGACATAGCCACCACGTCCACAGCAATGACCTGCATACCGAATCCAGTGGCACGCTTCGCCAATGCTCGCCCGGTACCACCAAAACCCACGATACCCATGGTTAAGCCTTCCAGCTCAATCTCTTTGGCGCGCATATCAGGCCGATGGTTCCAACCCTCTGGCCCCAGCGCCAGAGCAGTCTTGATCTGTCGAGTCAGGGCCAACAGCAGCCCGAAGCCTGTATCCGCAAGGTGACTGCCAACCAACCCTTTCTCTCCGGTAAGAAGTACTTGAGAGTCACGCATTGCGGGATAAAGCATCGCGTCCATCCCCGAGGCGATGGCGTGAACCCAGCGCAGGCGCGGCGCCGCGTGAAAAAGTGGCTCCGGGATGAAACCCAAAATGATTTCCACGTCCTGTGCCTGCTCTATCGCCTGGCGCACCCCATTAACCACGCTAATGGACGATCCCGCTGGCGCTGCAGCCTCGATGCTTTGCAGCTCAGCGTCGGTAATCGACGGCATGGTTAAACCCAACATGACTTGAATTGTCGCAGCATCCGTCAACGACATCGTGTTTTGGATCATTCACCTCCCCCACTAGTTTTATTGTTCGGGTTTCTCACCCCGTGCTGCGAAGGTCGCACGCCCCAAGCGCTAGTTCGATCCAAGAACCTACGGCAAGACGAGTGTCGTCACAAGCGCCAGCAAAGCAGAAAATCATAATGGGCAGTAGGCTATTGCTAGAAGATAAAGCGTCAGCCTTCTAAGGCTACAAATCGGTCGCAAAAAACCGTTACTGGGCTCAGTTGTTGATGCAGAACCGCACTTATGGGAGTTTGCTCAGGATCTGCCCTAAGCCAGGCATCCTCGATTACCGCCACTTTCTCCTTACCGGTAATGTGCACGATGATCTCCCGAGCATTAAGCAGGCGAGTCAAAGAAAGACTGATTCGCTGGTGCGGGGCCTTTGGTGGATCCACCACGAGGCAAGCAGCTTGATTGGAAAGGTTCAAACCGGTTTTGAGTTGAGGCGCCCGAGGAAAAAGAGACGCCGTGTGGCCATCAGCGCCCATGCCCAGAACTACCAGATCTATAGGGTGTTCAAACCCCAGGGTCTTATTTAACCTATCGACTTCTGCGTCAGGATTCTCGGTCTCTCCCCGTAGGGAGACCATGTTAGTTAAGGCGGTCTTGGAAAAGCGCTTGCGCAGTTGGCCCTCGTTGCTGTCCGGATGATCCCTAGCAACCCACCGTTCATCAGCCGGTACAACGCGAATCTGCGGCCAAGGCAGATCCGCCTGCGCGAGATTATTAAAGAACCCTTGTGGCGTAGATCCTCCCGATAACACCACAGTGGCGCCGCCACGCGCCCTAACCCCCTCGCCTAGTCGCCCAGCCACATAGCTGCCGAGGCTTTGGTCAAGAGCCTCTGTGGAGGCAGCAGTTACCACCTTGGGTTTCGATATTTTGACAACACAATCAGCGTTACTCATGCCAACTCCGACCGTCCCGACCAATCAAAAGCTCAGCCTGTGCGGGACCCTTGGTTCCGGCCGGATAGGGTTTTACCGTCAATCGCCTTTTCTCCCAAGCGCTGATCAATTGGTCGCACCAAAGCCAAGATTGTTCAACTTCCTCGCGGCCCACGAACAGGGACTGGTCAGCTCGAATGACGTCGAGAAACAATCGCTCGTAGGCATCGGGTATGCGCTCGATGCCTGAAGCTGCCAAAAAATTAAGGTCCAGGTTTTGGTGAACCAAAGCCATGTCACCCTCAATGCCGTGCTGCTTAGACAGCATTTGCATCTCAATACCTTCGTTTGGCTGCAAACGAATCACCAGTTTGTTTGGCGCATTTTCGTGGGAGGCAAAAATATTGTGGGCTAGCTTTTTGTACGTAATGACAATCTCTGTGACCTTCTCTCCCATGCGCTTACCAGTGCGTAGGTAAAAAGGCACTCCAGCCCAGCGCCAGTTGTCGATAAATGCCTTTACCGCGACAAAGGTCTCCGTATCAGACTGCGGATTGTCCGCATCTTCGAGATCAAGATAACCAGTTAGTTCCTCTGCTCGATACCAACCCTGGGTGTATTGCCCACGAACAACGTGGTCAGACACTGAGGTGTCGTCAATGACTCGAAGTGCGCGAACAACTTTGACTTTTTCATCGCGACTTCATGAGCAGTCATCGTATTTGGTGGTTCCATTGCCACCAAACACAGCAACTGCATTAAATGGTTTTGTAGCATATCGCGCAATTGACCGACCTGGTCGTAATATCCAAAGCGCCCATCAATTCCCACCGTCTCAGACACAGTAATTTGCACATGATCAATACAGGTATTGTCCCACTA
>CAZWQK010000190.1:0-4246 GCA_964635835.1 uncultured Pseudomonadales bacterium | reverse complement strand
CCATGGTGACCCAATTTCAGGCCCTGGGTGATAAAGCTGCAGTGACCCAACGACTGCGCACCTACCGCGACGCTGGTGTCACCACCTTGAAGCTTGGCTTGGACAGCGCCGGCCCCATTGGCCCGGCACGCTACGAATTACTGGAACAAATCGTCGATATCACAGGAGCCCTCTGATGAAGCTATATATGGTGCCGCTTGCCCCAAACCCCACCAAAGTCATGCTCTACATCGCAGAGCGCGAACAACTCGGGGTTGAGATGAACATCGAGCAAATTGTTGTGAACACGGTAAAAGGCAGACACAAGGAGCCTGAGCACCTCGCGCGAAATCCCTTCGGCACAGTACCGGCCCTGGAGCTGGACGACGGTAGCCACTTGTTAGAATCGTTAGTTATTGTGGAATATCTCGAGGATAAATTCCCAGAACAGACCATGTACAGCGGCACGGCAGAGAAACAGGCCAAGGCCCGTGACCTGGAACGCATTATCGACCTTAAGCTCGGCGGCCCGATGGGCGCTTTTGGGCACGCGACAAATTCGCCGCTGGGACGCCCGCCCGAGCCAGAAAAAGCCGCTCAATGCTTGGAATCCATGCAGACGCCGCTGGATTATCTGGAAAACTTGCTGCAAGACGGCCGGCCTTTGCTTGCGGGAGATCGGGTCAGCGTTGCCGACTGCACCTTTCAGTCGTTCCTGCAGTTCGTCCGCTTTGTGGAAGCCGATATTTTTGGCGACCGGCCGCTACTGCGGGCATGGGATGAGCGCTATCGGACGCGGCCAGCCGCTCAGGCAGTGCTGAAGTGGTGAGCAGCAGAAGGCTTGGCGCGGCGTACTAACGGTGGCCCCTAACGACACTTCGTGAAAAGCCATCCCAGTCGCTTAACCCCGCTCGGCTCGTACGCCTCGCGCGTCGCTCTACCGCCAACCCATGGGTTGGCGTACTCCGACCAACTTATTTAGGCAACAACCACGGCTAGCGCTTTGGGGCCACCCAGGTCGCCGACGGTGGCGGTTTTAGGATTAGTCAGGTTAACGCTGCTGTAGCGCTCAGCCATTTGCTCCACCACAATTCTGCCTTCCAGACGCGCCAGGTGCGCGCCCAGGCAAACGTGGATGCCAAAACCCAGCCCCAGGTGCTGATTGGGATTGCGATCAATGCGAAAGGTATCCGGCGCTTCAAAAACCCGCTCGTCCCGGTTCGCCGACGCGATGAGCGGCACCACCAACTCACCGGCAGCAACGTGCTGGCCAGCAATTTCCACCTCTTTGGTTGTGCGCCGCACCGTTGCTGAAAACGGCGAATAGTAGCGGAGCGCTTCCTCCACAAAGGATTTGGCCAGATCAGGCTGCTGCTTGAGCTGGTTCAGAGTTTGCGGCTCTTCGTGGAAAATGCGCGCCGACGCGGTAATCAGCCCCGTGGTGGTCTCATTACCAGCAATCAGCAGCAGTCGGCAAAAGCTCAGCAGTTCTTCATCGTCCAGCTTGCCGTCTTCAGTTTCCGTGGCCACCAGCTGACCCAGCAAATGCTCCTTGGGGTGCCGTCTGATGTGATTAATTTGCTCCAAAAAATACGCATTCATTTCCTCCGCAGCCCGCTCGGACTCGGGGCTGGGGGTGCCAAAGAGAATTTCACCGATGTTGCTGAAGATCTCATCTGACCAGGCTTTGAAGGTCCCCATATCACCGTCTTCAACGCCGAGCATTTCCGCAATCACCATCACGGGCAGCGGGGCTGCTAGGGCCTGCACCAGATCTACCTCCGCGTTGCTCGCAATAGCATCCAGCAAGTCCCTACAGCGCACCCGAATCTGCTGCTCTTGTTTGGCAATTTGGCTGGGTTTAAAAGCAACGCTGACTAAGCGGCGCAGCCGATGATGAACCGGTGGATCGCTGAACAGCATGGACGGTGCACCGCGCTCTTCCGGCGGCCGGATGGACACGTCGGAAGAATAGGTTTCGTGGTCGCGTAGGATGGCATGCACATCTCCATGCCGGGCCACCTGCCACGGCCCGTCCTCCTCAAGCTGAGTTACCGGCGCGTGGTCGCGTAAAAATTTAAAGCTCTCGTAGGGATTTACGGTTTGTTCTGTCTCACTCATGGGTGGTTTGTCCTTGATTGGCAAACAGCGGGGTATCCGAAACAATCTGATATCATCGCCGGCCCAGGCTCAGGTATCTACCCCACGTCCATTGAGGAACGACACATGAAATTGATCAGCGACGAGATTTTGATCGACTCTGGGCAGCAGCTGCCCACTCATGATGCCGTCTATCCAATGATCGAAGGCTTCAAGTTTTGGGATCCTGCGGCTTGGACTCAGGGGCACCCCTTCGGCCACTACCAACAAATGCGCCAGCAAGCTCCGGTGATGTGGTCCAAACCCGAACGAGGTATTTCCGGCTTTTGGTCGCTGACACGCTACGAGGACATCAAACAAACTGAACTGGCCCACAGCGTTTTCTCCTCCCAGCGGGGCAGCATCAACATGGCGATTCCGGATCGTAAGCAGTGGCGCCCTGAGAAGCTTATGCCAGCCGCTCTGAACTCACTGATCAACATGGATGAACCACTGCATCGTGAAATGCGCATGCAGCAAAGCGATTTTTTCTTCCCTGCCTATGTGGATCAAATTCGCGAGCGCGTGGGCCAGCACATTGATTTGCTGCTGGATGAACTAGAACGTCGCGGCCCGGTGGTGGATTTTGCCAAGCTATTCTCCGAGGAACTGCCGTTGTTCACCCTTTGCGAAATGCTTGGGGTCGACGAGGACGACCGACCACAGGTGAAAACCTGGATGCACCATTTAGAGCTCGCCTCGCAATTCCTGGCCAATCCCTGGCAGACGTTCTTCTCAGAACCCATGTTCCCCTTCCGCTTCAACCGGGTGGTGAGTGACCTGTTTGCCTATGGCGAACAGGTCATGGCGGATCGGCGTCGCAATCCGCGACAGGACCTGCTGACCATCATTGCCCAATCCAAGCTCAACGGTGAATTGCTGCCCCAGGAATTTTTAGACGGGTCTTGGCTGCTGATCATCTTTGCCGGCAACGACACCTCACGCAATTCCCTGTCCGGCACCATCAAGCTGATGAACCAGTTCCCGGACCAGCGTGCCATGGTGCTGGAAGATCCGACGCTGATTCCGCGTATGTCCGAGGAAGCGCTGCGCATGGTTTCACCGGTCATCCATATGCGTCGCACCGCTATCGAAGAGGCAGAAATCAACGGCCAGCGCATTGCCAGGGACGAAAAGGTCGTGCTTTGGTACGGAGCCGCAAATCGAGACCCCGACGTGTTCCCCAACCCAGATGTCTTTGACATGCACCGACCCAACGTCGAAAAACACCTGGCCTTCGGTCACGGCGTGCATAAGTGCCTAGGTTCACGCATCGCTAAAATGCAGCTGCGCATGGCCTTTGAGCGAATTTTTGAGCGCTTCCCCAATATTCATTGGACCGGCAAGCAAAAGATCTCTCCAAATGCTCTGGTGCACGCCATCGCCAGCCTGCAGGTAAACCTGTACGGACCCAACGGTAAACGCGCGACCCAGGTAGCTGTGCCGGCCCGCAACAGTGCCTGAGCGCTGCCCACACACAGGCAATCAGGGCGCACTACCTGCTGTTGTTCCCGAAGCTGGTTAAACCCATGCAAGAGCAAGCTGCAGTGCAAGTCTGGTTTGACAGCCAATGCCCTCTTTGCCGCAAAGAAATCGCCTTCATGCGGCGATTGGACTGGCGTAATCGAGTCCTGTTCACTGACATATTCACCGCAGATCAATGCCCGCTAGAGCCGTCACAGTTGTTGGCCCGCTTTCATGCCCAGGCACGCGGCGCGTCCTTAGTCAGTGGCGCAGCCGCCTTTGCGGTACTGTGGCGGCACCTGCCCTTGCTCAGGCCCTTAGGTGAACTGGCACGGATCCCTTGGGTGTTAGCGCTGCTCGAGCGCGCCTACATCCGCTTTTTACGCGTTCGGCCCAAGCTGCAAAAGCTGTTAGGCGGACAAGCTTAACTCGGCAGCGCCGCCCTGACGGATCGGGCGCGAACACCTGTAGAACTCAAAGAGGATACCTGCCGAGCTGTCATGCCCGCCGGCGGTACCTTACTTTACAGCGGCAAAGTCATCCATGGCGGTAGCCCCAACAGTTCTGCGGACCAATGGCGCGTGGGTTTACATGCTAAAGGCTTTATCAGGCCTAAGCGGGCGAGAAACGGTTGCACTTTTCCATTTCCTCTAAAACCAAAAAA
>CAZWQK010000189.1:0-4247 GCA_964635835.1 uncultured Pseudomonadales bacterium | reverse complement strand
AGCCCTCGGCATGGCCGCGGCCTCGGCGTTGCTCGCCACGGCGTTTCGCGGCACACCGGGGTAATGCTGGTCCAGCCATGCCCGGCACTGGGCCAGGCTTTGCGCGTGAGACACAATCGCGGTGACGGGCTGCGCAACATCCGCTTGCCGGGAACGCATGAGCGCGTGATGAATGGGCAGTTCCACTTCAGCACAGACCCGCAGGGAAGTACCCAACAAACAATCTAAGGTGTGGTTAACCATGCCTTCAGTGGAATTCTCCACGGGCACAACGCCGTATTGGCAGCCCCCGGCCTCGACCTCGCGAAACACCTCATCAATGGAGGCCATGGGCGACGTCTGCACAAAATGCCCGAATTGTTTGAGCGTCGCCGCTTCCGTATAGGTGCCCTGGGGACCGAAATACGCAACGCTCATGGGGGATTCCAAGCTCAAACAGCAGGCAGTAATTTCCCGAAACAGCAGTTCCACATCGGCATTGGACAGCGGCCCCGGATTTTGTTCCGTCAGGCGCTGGAGAATTTGCGCCACGCGCTCGGGCCGGTAAAACACGGTATCCGGCTGGTCCGGGCCCAAGGACTGCTGCTGTTTAATCTTCCCGACTTCCAGGGCGCACTGGGCGCGCTGATTGAGTAGCGCCAAAAGCTCTTCATCCAGCGCGTTAATGCGCTCTCGCAGGGGTTTTAACAGGTCGTCATCCGCGCTCATTTTCGAATTCGCTCATGAAAGTTACCAAGGCTTCCACCGATGCCATGGGCACGGCGTTATAGATGCTGGCGCGCATACCGCCGACGCTGCGATGGCCTTTCAAATTAAACATGCCACGGGCTTCGGCCTGAGCCAGAAACTCGCTGTCCAGGGCACTGTCCGCCAGGGTAAACGGCACGTTCATGGCACTGCGGTCCTGCTTGGCCACCGGAGCGCGATAAAAATTGCTGGCGTCAATGGCGTTGTACAGCAGATCGGCTTTGGCCTGATTTTGCTCTGCCATCCCTGCCAATCCGCCATTGGCCTTGACCCACTTAAATACCAATCCCGCCAAGTACCAGGAGTAGGTCGGCGGCGTATTGGACATGGAATCGGCCTCCGCCTGCACTGCGTAATCCAAAAACGTGGGCGTGATGCTGCGGGCTGACCCACAGAGGTCTTTACGCACGATTATCACCGTCAGCCCTGCGGGACCAATGTTCTTTTGGGCCCCGGCGTAGATCAAGCCGAAGTCATCAACATTAACGGGCCGGGACAAAATGTCCGACGACATGTCGGCAACCAAGGCTTGGTGCCTGGGAAAGTCTTTGAACTGCACGCCACCAATGGTTTCGTTAGAACACACGTGCAGCAGCTTGGCGTTGTCACTAAGCCGCCAGTCCGCCGTGGCGGGTATGTGATCGTAGTTGGTCTCGCTGCTGCTTGCCGCCACGTTAACATTGCAGTACTTGCCCGCCTCTTTGATCGCCTTCTTCGACCACGCGCCGGTGTCGATAAAATCAATGGTGTCATCGGCTGCGGTGAGATTCAGGGGCACCCCGGCAAATTGCCCGGTGGCTCCACCCTGGAGAAACAGCACGTGATAGTCGTCCGAAATGGTAAATAAGTCGCGCAGATCCTGCTCTGCCTGGGCGGCAATATCGACAAAGGTCTTGCTGCGATGGCTCATCTCCATCACCGACATACCGCTGCCCTGGTAATCCAGCATCTCAGCACTGGCCTGGGCTAGCACTTCTGTTGGTAACGCTGCAGGGCCAGCGGAAAAGTTATGGGTTCTTGCCATGGGTCTTACTACTCCAGTTGGTGGCCAAATTGATTTCCTCTCCCCCGCAGCGGTGCGCCTTATGCGCCCGCACACGCCTTATTCTTCGGTGTCATCGCGGGCGTCGCCATCGTCATGCGACATGCCCTCTTCCTGCTCTTCAATGCGGCTAACGCTGTTGAGCATCTCCTCATCACGAAGTTTGATCAGACGCACGCCTTGGGTGTTGCGGCCCAGCAGCGACACCTCGTCGCCCTTGGTGCGCACCAGGGTGCCCATGTCTGAAATCAGCATCAGCTCGTCGCCATCAAAAATCTGCACGGCACCCACCAAGGCGCCGTTGCGCTCGCTGGTCTGCATGGCGATAACGCCCTGAGCACCCCGCCCGCGTAAGGGAAACTCCTCCAGCGAGGTGCGCTTGCCATAGCCATTTGCACTGGCCGTGAGCAGGTATCCGTCTGTCGCCGGAATAATCAGGGAAATCAGGCTTTGCCCTGAGGGCAGCTTGATACCGCGCACGCCCTTGGCGCTGCGCCCCATCGCCCGCACATCAGACTCTTTAAAGCGAGTGGCTTTGCCAGAGCTGGCGCACAGCAGAATGTCCGCGCTGCCATTGGTGATAGCCGCACCGACTAAGGTGTTGTCTTGTTCTAAATCCAGCGCAATCAGGCCGCTATTTCTTGGTCGGGAAAATTGCTCTAGCGGCGTCTTCTTCACGGTGCCATTGGCCGTAGCCATAAAGACAAAGTGATCGCTGGTGTACTCCTTAATGGGCAACACCGCTGTGATGCGTTCCACGCCATCTAAGGGTAAAAGGTTGACCATGGGCCTGCCCTTGGCGCCGCGACTGCCCTGGGGAATGGCGAACACGCGCAGCCAGTACACCTTGCCCAAGTTGGAAAAGCACAGCAGCGTGTCGTGAGAGTGCGCCACCACCATATGCTCGACAAAATCCTCGTCTTTTACCGCCGTAGCCGCCTTGCCCCGGCCTCCGCGCCTTTGCGCCTGATAGGTATCCAGGGGTTGGGTTTTTGCATAACCCTGATGGGAGATGGTCACCACCAAATCTTCTTCGTTGATCAGGTCTTCGTCGGACAAGTCCAGTTGGCTGGTCACGATATCCGTGCGCCGGTCGTCGCCGTAGGTTTCCCGAATTTCTTCGAGTTCGCCGCGCACCACGGCAATCAACCGCTGGTGAGAGCCAAGAATATCCAGCAGGTCGGCGATTTCATCCAGGACGCCCTGGTAATCCTCCATCAGCTTGTCCTGCTCCATGGCGGTCAGACGATGCAGCCGGATTTCCAAAATCGCCTGGGCCTGCTCTTCGGTGAGACGGTAGCGTTGTTCCACAAAGCCGAAGTCCTCGGACAGCCCTTCCGGGCGACAGGCGTCACTGCCAACCCTGCCCAGCAAGTCGAATAGCGCCTTCGCCTCCCAGCGGCGTTCCATTAACGCCACCCGCGCATCCGCCGCGGATGGCGAGTTCTTGATCAGCTCAATAACCGCGTCAATATTGGCCAGCGCTACCGCCTGACCCTCAAGGATGTGCCCGCGTTGGCGCGCGCGACGCAGCAAGTAGAGCGTGCGACGGGTCACGACCTCCTGACGATGCTGCAAAAATGCTTCCAACATTTGCTTCAAATTCAGCAGCTTAGGCTGTCCCTGAACCAAGGCCACGCAGTTGATACCAAACACGCTTTGCAGCTGAGTTTGGGAATAAAGATTGTTTAGCAGCACTTCCGCGGATTCGCCCCGGCGCACTTCTATGACCACGCGCAGCCCATCTTTATCCGACTCGTCGCGCAGTTCACTGATGCCTTCGATGCGCTTTTCTTTCACCAGTTCGGCGATTTTTTCAATCAGCCGCGCCTTGTTGAGCTGGAAGGGAATTTCGGTAATGACGATTTTCTCGCGCCCCTTGGCATCGGCTTGCACCTCGGCACGGCCACGCACGTAAATCCGGCCGCGACCGGTGCGGTATGCCTGCACGATACCGGCTCGACCGTTGATGATGCCGCCGGTGGGGAAATCCGGGCCCTGCACATGCTCCATCAGCTCGTCTATGGAGATGTCCGCATTCTCAAGCACCGCCAGGCAGGCGTTCACCACCTCGGTGAGGTTATGCGGCGGTATGTTGGTGGCCATGCCCACGGCGATGCCGGAGCTGCCGTTGACCAGCAGGTTCGGCACGCGGGTGGGTAACACCTCAGGCATGGTCAGGGAGTCGTCGTAGTTATTGACGAACTCCACCGTATCTTTATCAAGGTCCGCCAACAGCTCCGAGGCCATTTTCGCCATACGCACTTCCGTGTAGCGCATGGCTGCAGGGGGATCGGCATCGATGGAGCCGAAGTTACCCTGGCCGTCCACCAACAAATAGCGCATGGAGAAGTCCTGAGCCATGCGCACCACCGTGTCGTAAACCGCAGTATCTCCGTGGGGGTGGTATTTACCGATCACGTCACCAACCACCCGGGCAGACTTCACGTAGGGGCGG
>CAZWQK010000188.1:0-4268 GCA_964635835.1 uncultured Pseudomonadales bacterium | reverse complement strand
TGGACGCGGTCAAAGATGACCTCAAAGGCAAAATCCTCATCGATGTGACGGTACCGCTGGTGCCACCCAAAGTGGGCACGGTACAGATGCCGGAAGAAGGCAGTGCAGGTAAGCGCGCCCAAGACTTTCTGGGCGAAGATGTTCACGTGGTCAGCGCCTTTCAAAATATCGCCGCCCACCTACTGCAGCAAGACGTCAAAATCGAATGCGATGTCTTAGTTGCAGGCAACAGTAAAGACGCTCGCGCCAAGGTCATCGAGATGATCGGCGAGGCGGACATGACCGGCTGGCATGCAGGCCCCATAGCCAACGCAGCTGCCGCTGAAGCTTTGACGTCGATTCTGATTCAGATCAACCGCGGCGGCATCCTGTCCCACTCGGGCATCAAGATCATCGGCCAGGAACACTAGTTCCTGCGATGGTTGCCGGCACTGACGGCCCGAATGCGCAAGCTGGCGCAGCCAATGGACCGAACGCTGGCTCAAGCCCCGTGCCCGCCTTTCGGGTCATTGGTCTGCCCGAAGTAGACATGATCGAAGACGGCGATGATCTAGTCGCCGTCATTGTTACCGCGCTAAAGCACAATCAACTGACCCTGGAACACGGCGACGTGATCTGCGTGGCGCAAAAGATCGTGTCCAAGGCAGAAGGCTGTTTGGTAGCCCTTAACGACGTTACCGCCTCAGAGCAGGCCCAAGAGCTGGCCGCTACTACGCACAAAGACCCGCGCATGGTGCAGCTGATTCTGGACGAATCCAGCGAGGTGATGCGGCACAAGCCCAATGTTCTCGTGGTTCGGCACAATCTTGGGTTTGTCGGTGCCCACGCCGGTATCGACCAATCCAATGTGGATCACAGCAACGGCGAGATGGCGCTATTGCTGCCCAAGGATCCCGACGCATCGGCGCAAAACCTGCGCAAAGGCTTGGAGCAGCATTTTGGCACCCGGCTTGGGGTGGTGATCACAGACTCTCACAATCGCGCATGGCGCATGGGTACCATTGGTAGCGCCATTGGCTGTGCTGGCGTTTTAGTCCTGGACGACTCCCGGGGCGGCGAGGACATTTACGGCCGAACCCTGCAGGCAACCCTGGTGAATCGTGCTGATGCCTTAGCGGGCGCAGCGACTCTGATGATGGGCGAAACCACCGAAAAGATGCCCGTGGTGATTTTGCGAGGCCTGCCCCCAGAACAGACCTTGAGCGACGACCCCAACCAGACCGCCCAGCTGATTAACCGGCCTCTTGCCGAGGACATGTTCCGCTGATGACCAGGCCCGGCAAAATTCTCGCCATCACCGGCGGGGTTGGTGGCGCAAAGCTAGCCCTTGGGTTGGCCAAAGTACTGAACCCCCAACAGCTAACCTTTGCGGTGAACGTCGGCGACGATTTTGAGCACCTGGGATTCCACATCAGCCCAGACATCGACAGCCTTACCTACGCCCTTGCCGGGGAAAATAATCAGGAGCTGGGCTGGGGCCGCGCCGGGGAAACATGGCAGTTCATCGATACCTTGGGCAGCTTGGGCGGTGAGGACTGGTTCCGACTGGGCGACAAAGACCTGGCCCTGCACATGCGGCGGCGCCAGCTACTGAACGACGGCGCCACCCTGACTGACGCCACGGCTTATATTACCCAGCACATGGGCATTGCCCATGCTGTTATCCCAATCAGCAATGACCCAATTCGCACCATTGCCCATACCGATCAAGGCGACCTGGCCTTTCAGCATTACTTTGTCCGCGAGCGCTGCGAACCCGCAGTCAGTGGTTTTAACTTTGCGGGTATGCCACAGGCTCGGCTTAATCCCGCCATCAGCACCTGGCTTGAAGACTGCGACGGCATCATCATTTGCCCATCCAACCCCTTTGTTTCCGTTGCACCGGTTATCGAGGTGGAGGGCTTTTTGCAGGCCGCTGCGAACATTCCCACGGTAGCGGTGTCACCCATTGTCGCCGGCACTGCCATCAAAGGGCCGGCAGCGAAAATGATGCGGGAACTCGCCATGCCTGCCAGCGCCGTTGCGGTAGCCGAGCACTATGTCCGGCGATATCCAGGATTGCTTAACGGCTTTGTCATTGACGAATCGGATGCGGCGGACCTCGACCGCTTCGACCTGCCAACGGTGGCCACGCCTTCGGTGATGCACTCCTTAGACGACCGCATTGCCTTGGCTCAGCGCTGCCTGAGCTTTCTTGCTGAGCTCACCAACTGAGCCGACCCAGGTACTGAGGCCACCGCCTCGGGGACTAGCGACGTTGGCGCCCCTGGGCCAGCCAATCGCTACGCAAGGACCACAAGGTAGTTTGGCCGTTGGCGCATCGGTTATCGCTAACACTTACTATTCTCGTTAGATTCGCCGCAAAAAGCTACCGAACTCCTATTCAGCGATCAACACAACAGCGCGCCGCCAGCCAGGGCTATAGCGTTCGCAAACCCAGCTTAGCTGCCGAGCGGGAGTGCATTCCAGCCCTCGGCCTCTACCAGGGCCTTGAGGTTACGCGGGCGGTAGGTTGCATCGTGCTGATAGCGAAATTTAACGCTAGGGTGGATGAGCAGGGGAATGTCGGAGTTGATGAGTGACCGAAACTTGGACCGCTTGGCGCGAAATATGTTCTTGCGGGATTTGTGCAGCTTGGCTTTTTTACCGTCGGTTATCTCAGCACCCAAGTAGGACTCGATACCCAATCCTGCAGCAGTTGCCTCTCGCATCATCCACTGTAACGGTACATCCGACGCTCGAAGACCGGTTTTTTTATCCGGCGGGTAGGATCCGCCAACATCTGAGTGCACTCCAGCAAACCAAACCTGCTTTAAATCAACACCCGATCTCGGCTCCCAGATGGTGGGTTCGAAATCCTCCCGCTGCTCGTCGACAGCCAAGGCGTGTCTGGCAATGGCGACGTTGGCCCCCATTTTGGTGTCGTAAAACTCGTCATCGCCATCGAATAGACCCATCAGACTGAAGGGAATACCTAACGCCCCCACGGTGTCCCACACGCCGACAAAATGCACGTTGCGGGATTGATGACAAAATGTGCTGCGAAAGGTCTTAACGGCGTCAGCGTTGGGTCTGCACTGCTTGGCCGAACCTTTGTAGATGCGCCAGGCTTCAGTAAACAGCCGGGCGTTGGTGCGTTTTAAAATGCCGCAATTGTTAATCAGGCCGCACAGGGCCCGAACAGTATAGGCGCCGCGACTGAATCCAAAAAAATACAGTTTGTCGCCGGGGGCGTAGTTTTGCACGATGTAGCGATAGCCATCCTCGATGTTTTTGTGGATACCGCTGCCGAGGCCACCAGCCAGCACTTTGCTGTGGTAAGAGCCGAGACCCCAATCGTAGAACACGTGCTGCTTGCCCCCAGCGCTGGTGGGTTTAATGGCTCTGGCCAGGCGAAGCACGTTGGTTGGGACGTCTGTAGCTAAATCTTCTTCCGGCCGATTCCAGGTGCCATCGGCACAAATCACAATGTTTGCCATATCAATTCCCCCTGTAATGATCGGGTGGAGTATTAACCAGCCCATGACTAACCACAGTGGGCACTGGGGAAGCAAGGGGAAAATCTATGATTTTTGCGAAAGCGATCACAGCGCAGCTCGATATGCGGTTCATTACCAGCGAAAAATCTTCCCTGTCCCCACCGCCAAGGGCGTGGTAGCGTTACCGAAAGTTGCACATCAACCCTATTGGTGATGAGCGACGGCAGACACATATACGGTTCAGGCAACTCAGTCGCACAAATCCAAGGAGTGCGAATAGGGGTCTGGAGCGTCCGATCAACAAACAGGAGAAGTCTATGTGGGCGATCGTTCCCATCAAGACGTTTGAGCGCGCGAAACAACGACTGGCCAACGTCTTATCTGAGGAAGAACGTCGATCACTGATGCTGGCCATGGCCCGAGACGTGCTCACCTGTTTGTCGAAAGCCAAGAACCTCGCCGGCATCCTAATCGTTTCCCGCACCGCTGAGGCCGATGTGTTGGCCTCTGCGTTTTCCACCGAACGCTTCGCCGAGAGCCCGGACGCTAATCTGGCGGAAGCGCTGACCCAGGCAACCGACTACCTGATTGAACACTTCAACGCCAGCGGCGTATTCATCGTGCCCGCGGACGTGCCAGGCATCAGTACCGAAGAAGTGGATGCACTGATCGCGTCCAACACCGGCGTCACGCTGTTGCCCGACGCGGACAAAGTAGGCACCAACGGATTAATCTGCAGCCCGCCCAATGCCATTCCCTTTATTTTTGACGGCAAGAGTTTCAAGCCTC
>CAZWQK010000187.1:0-4321 GCA_964635835.1 uncultured Pseudomonadales bacterium | reverse complement strand
CTGTTCGACTACCAGTGTGATCGATGTGCAGGTTAGGCCGACTAACTTCAACGTAACGTGAAGAAACCACGCAATATTCGAGAAAAAGAATGAGTCGAGAGTTAGACAAGGCCTTAACTGGCGAAGGCAGGACAGAGGTTGGTCAGATCAGTCTAACTGCTAACGCGAAACGCCAGCCTGACTAGCCCTTGGAAACAGTCAGGCTGCGAGTGACTGCGCCTGAGCAAAACTCTCGGCAGGCGGTAAGTGTTTACCCCCTGCCCGAGAGGCTGTTGCTGGATTGCCGGAAGTGGCTGTCAGGCTTGGGCGCTGGGGCGCTGAGCCATGCGGTCGAACCACGCCTGGATGTGGGTGTTTGCCGGGTTTAGTGGTTGCCCGAAACCGGCAAAAAACGACACCATGGCATAAAGCAAAATGTCCGCCATGGACAGCGTGCTGCCGGCAATGAATTCTCGGCCGTCGCTCATTTGCTCGTCCAGCCACTGCAGCTTGGCTTGAGCGATGCGTTTCAGACCGTCCGCCGCCTCCGGCAGAGTGATCATGCGGCTTTCGAAAATTCGTAGGCCCTCAGCGTAACGAAAACCGTTGGCCATGGGTTCGCAGATATTGAGGTCAACCCGGCGGGTCCACATGTGGGTATTCGCGCGCTCCTCTGGGGTATTGCCAATTAAGGTTTTACCCTCGGTCACGTCATCCAGGTATTCGCAGATGGTGGTGATTTCGGCAATGACGGTGCCGTCGTCCAGCTCCATGGCCGGGCATTGGCCGGACGGGTTTTTGCTCAGAAAAGCGCTTTGACGATTCTCCCCAGCCATCAAGTCCACTTCTTCCAGGGCCAGCTCGATGCCCAGTTCTGCCGCGTACATGCGCACCATATGGGGGTTGGGTCCCATTGAATTGTAAAGCTTCATTTGCCGTCTCCTCTCAGTGTCGAAGGCCAGTTACCACTCGCCGATATTTTCCATGTCCTGCCAAGGCGCAGATGGCGCCAGAGCTTCTCCCCGCTGTAACAGCTCAACGGAAATGCCGTCCGGTGAGCGCACAAAAGCCATGCGACCGTCCCGGGGTGGACGGTTGATTACCACGTCATTGTCCATCAGCCGCTGACAGGTCGCGTAGATGTCCTCCACCTGGTACGCCAGATGGCCGAAGTTCCGCCCGCCCTCATAGGGCTCCGGATCCCAGTTGTGGGTTAGCTCTACCTGGGCGCTTTCATCGCCCTCGGCCGCGAGAAAAACCAGGGTAAAACGCCCTTCTTCGCTGTCGTAGCGCTTCAGTTCTTGCAGTCCCAGTGCATCGCAGTAGAAGGCTAGCGACGCCTGAATGTCAGTGACCCGGACCATGGTGTGTAAGTACTTCATCGAACTTTTCTGCTCCCTCCCATAACGCTGATCCCAGTGTATATCAGGTCTCGGCTAGGGTGTGGATTCTGTCAGTTTCCCGGCGAGGATCGAAGCCCACAGTTCCCCATTGGCGTCTTCATGAAACGGGATGTTCTGGCTGCGCAAAAATTCCTCCAGGTTCGCCTCGCTCACCTGGAAACACGCGCTCAATTCCTGTCGTCCCAAGATCACCCGGTTGGCGCGTGGTGAACGTCGTTTGGCGCGCCGGCTTAAGCGCTGCATAAGGCACCTCGCAAATAAAACTGTATAAAAATACAGTCTATCGAAAAGGCAGCCTGTGGTCAGGGGGCAGCTCAGCAACGCTTGGGGCGGGCTAAAGATCAAAGTGTACTCGGGTTACTGGGTCCAACCGCCGCTAAATGGAATGGCTTGGCCGACGAAAAAATCGCTTTCGTTGGACGCCAAAAAAAGCGCAAACAAGGCGTCCTCCCGCGCCGTCGCCAGACGTCCCAAGGGCACCTGTCGGGCCAAAGATTTCTGAAAGGACTCTTTCTCGCGCAGCGCTGGCGGGTAATAAACCGGGTTTTCCACATAGTTTTGCGCGATCAAATTTGCCTGCACATTGTGCTTGGCAACCTCGACACCAAGAGATCGTATGTAGCCCGCCTGAGCTGCCCGAGCCGCACTGTAAGCCGTTACCGTTGGCATACCCTTCATGGCGGTGGCACTGCCATACACGACGATCTTGCCGGCTTGGCGCGCAATCATTTGTGGCAGTACCGCCTGACACAACCGATGCAGGGGATGAACCATCATGTCGAAAGTGCAGTGCCAGTCTTGGTCTGCCAGTTCGGTTACGGCGATACCGGTAAAGTTGGGTGAAGCCAGGTTGGCGATTAGAATATCGATGTCACCGACCTCAGCGATTAAGGCCTGGCATCGCCCTTCCACGGTTAGGTCCGAGTTATCGGCAGTAACCTGAGCGCCTTCTTCCTGAAAAAGTTCGATTGTCGCTGGACCCATATAGTCATCTGCTTGTGTGACTAATACGCGCTTACCCGCCAGTCGTCCCGCCATGCGCCTGCTCCCGTGCTAAAGAAGCGAAGACAGTAGCATGGAATGAACCCTTCAATGCATGGGCAGCTTCAGTTGCTTCGTTTGTGGCGTGAAAAATACGCAAGGGTGGTATTCCACGCAATTTGCATTGCAGTGGCGATATACTGCGCGCGTTTTCTTACCAGCAAACAGGACAAAAGATGTCACAGACCAGAGTAAAACGCGGCGAGCTGCAGATTGCTGCTCAGTTAGATGAATTTGTTGCCGAGCAGGTAGTGCCTGGCACCGGCGTTGACCTGGATGAATTTTGGGCTGGTTTCCAGGCCTGCGTTAACGAACTCGGGCCGGTGAACCGGGAACTGCTCAGCGTGCGAGCCTCGCTGCAGGGGCAAATCGATGAGTGGCACCTTGCGCGAAAGGGTCAGGTCATTGACGAAGACGAGTACAAGGCCTTCCTGCAGTCCATAGGTTATTTGTTGCCGGAGCCTGAGGATTTTTCTATCCAGGTAAGCAACGTTGATGCCGAAATTGCAAAGGTTGCCGGGCCTCAGTTGGTGGTGCCGGTAATGAATGCACGCTACGCATTGAACGCGGCGAATGCCCGGTGGGGGAGCCTGTACGATGCGTTCTACGGTACCGACATCATCCCCGAGGAGCCGGGCAAGGAAAAAGGCTCAAGCTACAACCCAGCTCGAGGCGAACTTGTGGTGGCCCGGGTAGCTCAAGTCCTGGATGACGTGGCGCCCTTGGCCCACGGCAGTCACAGTGACGTGGTGAGCTATGGCATTGGTATCGACCCGGAAGGCAAGGCCCATTTACGCTGCATATTGGCCGACGGCGGTAACACGGCACTGGCCGACGAAGCTCAATTTGCAGGCTACAACGGCGAACAGGACCCAAGCAGCATTCTGTTGGCCCACAATGGCTTGCACCTGGACATTTTGATCGATCCAAAGGATCCGGTTGGCGCAGTGCACCCGGCAGGGGTGAAAGACGTAATCGCTGAATCGGCGCTGACCACCATTCAAGACTGTGAAGACTCAGTAGCCGCCGTTGATGCCGAAGACAAATGTGTCGTTTACGGCAACTGGTTAGGCTTGATGAAAGGGACGCTGGAAGAAGTGATGGAAAAGGGCGGTCAGCGGATTGTGCGAAAGCTCAACGCCGATCGCCACTACACTTCAGTGGATGGACAAGAGCTGGTACTGCACGGCCGCAGTCTGATGCTGGTGCGCAATGTCGGGCACTTGATGACTACCGACGCAGTGCTCGATGGCCAGGGTAACGAGGTGCCCGAGGGCTTTCTCGATGGCTTCGTCACCGGACTGGCGGCCAAACACGATTTGCTCAAGGGTGAGAACGACTTACGCAATTCCAGGGCCGGCAGCGTCTACATCGTAAAGCCGAAGATGCACGGCCCCGACGAGGTCGCGCTGGCAGTGGACCTGCTGTCAC
Source organism: uncultured Pseudomonadales bacterium (assembly GCA_964635835.1). Classification (GTDB taxonomy): domain Bacteria; phylum Pseudomonadota; class Gammaproteobacteria; order Pseudomonadales; family Azotimanducaceae; genus UBA4421. The sequence goes on along the minus strand of CAZWQK010000187.1, from coordinate 467 downwards.
GGGTAGAGCAGACCATTGGGCTGGAGCCCAACACGCTGAAGATGGGCATCATGGACGAAGAGCGCCGCACCAGCGTCAATCTCAAGGCCTGCGTCCAACGCGCCAAAGACCGCATCGTGTTCATTAACACCGGTTTCCTGGATCGGACCGGAGACGAGATTCATACCAGCATGGAGGCTGGGCCAGTGCTGGAAAAAGAGGTGATCAAGGCACAAACGTGGATTACCGCTTACGAAGACAACAACGTAGACGTTGGCCTGCGAGCTGGCTTTCAGGGCAAGGCTCAAATCGGCAAGGGCATGTGGGCGAAGCCGGACGAAATGGCCGAGATGCTCAGCGTCAAATCCAATCACCCGAAAGCTGGAGCCAGTACCGCATGGGTGCCGTCGCCCACCGCAGCGTCCCTCCACGCCTTGCACTACCACGAAGTCAGTGTGGCCGGGGTGCAGGACAGCTTGCGATCACGA
>CAZWQK010000186.1:0-4365 GCA_964635835.1 uncultured Pseudomonadales bacterium | reverse complement strand
TGACATGGCCTTTGAGGACATGATTAATGAGGGCGTGCGCCGAGGCTATACCCATCCTGACAATGTCCTGCGCGGTTCGGTCCTCACGGACCCAAATGGCGCGCGGACAAACACCAGGGACAATACGCCGGCCATTGTGCACACCAAAATTGTTGCCGGCGATAAGGTCAAAATCGAGGTGGCGGCCAAGGGTGGTGGCAGCGAGGCCAAGGCTAAGTTCGCCATGCTGAACCCATCGGATTCGGTGGTGGACTGGATACTGAGCGTGGTCCCAACCATGGGCGCGGGCTGGTGTCCGCCGGGAATCCTCGGGGTTGGTATTGGTGGCACGCCGGAAAAAGCCATGCTGCTGGCCAAAGAGTCGCTGATGGAACCACTTAACATGCACGAACTGCAGGCCAAAGGCCCAGCGGACACTAATGAAGCCTTGCGGCTGGAGCTGTTTGAGAAGGTGAACGCCTTGGGTATTGGGGCTCAGGGTCTTGGCGGTTTGACGACCGTGCTGGATGTAAAGATCAAGGATTATCCAACCCACGCGGCCAACAAGCCGGTTGCCATCATTCCTAACTGCAGCGCCACGCGGCACGTTCACTTCACGCTGGACGGTAGCGGTCCTGCTCAGTTCACGCCGCCGGACCTATCCGAATGGCCGGATATTGAGTTTGAGCTGGGCGATGACGTGAAGCGGGTGAATCTGGATACCCTTAGCCCCGAGGAAACTCAGAGCTGGAAGTCCGGGGACACGCTGCTGCTGTCTGGCAAGATGCTGACCGGCCGGGACGCGGCCCACAAAAAGCTCGTGGACATGATTGAAAACGGCGAAGAATTGCCCGTGGACTTCACCAATCGAGTGATTTACTACGTTGGCCCGGTGGATCCGGTTCGCGATGAGGTGGTTGGTCCTGCGGGACCAACGACGGCTACGCGCATGGACAAGTTCACGCGTACCATGCTGGAACAAACCGGTTTGCTGGGCATGATTGGTAAGGCTGAGCGAGGCAAAATTGCCATTGACGCAATTCGCGACAACAAAGCCGTGTCGATGATCGCCGTCGGCGGCGCCGCCTATTTGGTGGCCAAGGCCATAACCGATTCCACTCTGCTGGCGTTTCCGGAGCTGGGCATGGAGGCCATCTACGAGTTCGAGGTGAAAGATATGCCCGTTACCGTGAGCGTAGACGCCAACGGTGAGTCTGTGCATACCCAGGGGCCGAAGGTCTGGTCGGCCAAGATTGCCGAGCGTATTCCTGCAGCCCAGGCTTAGCCTCAGTCTCAGTTTAGGTCTAGGGCGTCTAGATAACGCTCGGCGTCCAGGGCCGCCATACAGCCAAAGCCGGCGCTGGTAATGGCCTGACGGTAAATGTGATCTGCCACGTCCCCGGCGGCGAAAACGCCGGGAACGCTGGTGGCGGTGGCATTACCCGCAATACCGCTGTTGATTTGAATGTAGCCGCCTTCCATGTCGACCTGATCCGCAAAGATTCCCGTGTTGGGGGTATGGCCAATGGCGACAAATACCCCGGCCAGGTCGACATTCTGCTCAGTGCCCTGGTTTTCCCGAACGCGCATGCCGGTAACCCCCATGTCATCGCCCAGGACTTCTACCAGCTGGTGATTCCACAGGGGTTTAATGTTCTCTTTGGCCAGCAAACGATCCTGCAGAATTTTTTCTGCGCGCAGGCTGTCTCTGCGGTGAACCAGGTAGACGGTGTTGGCGATATTGGACAGGTAAAGCGCTTCTTCAACCGCGGTGTTGCCACCGCCAATCACCGCCACGTCTTGTCCTCGGTAGAAGAAACCGTCACAGGTGGCGCAGGCGCTAACGCCTCTGCCCTTAAACGCCTCCTCGCTGGGTAGTCCCAAATATTGGGCGGAGGCGCCGGTGGCGATAATTAACGCGTCGCAAGTATAAGTGGTTGCATCGCCAACTAGCGTTATCGGGCGGCCGTCCTGGGTAAGCTGGGTGGTGTGGATTTGATCGTTGATGATGCTGGCGTCGAAGCGTTCCACATGTTCGGCCATCTGCTGCATCAGCTCCGGGCCCTGCAGATCGGCATGACCACCGGGCCAGTTTTCCACCTCGGTTGTGGTGGTGAGCTGACCGCCAACCTCAATCCCCGTAATCAATGCGGGTTTGAGATTTGCCCGGGCAGCGTACAAGGCAGCCGTATAGCCCGCAGGGCCAGAGCCGAGCACGATCAAGCGGTGGTGTTGGGTGTTGCTCATGTATCGTTAGCCTTTAGAAATCTCTGCCAATGCTGGGCAATGCGACCCCGCATTTTAGAGAGGTAATTGCGGCGAACAACCGCGGATCTGACGGTTTGTGGATCAAATCATGCCCTTGTCGCGCATGTCCGCTATATCCGCATCCGTGTAGCCCAGTTCCTGCAAAATCTCGTCGGTGTGAGCACCCAAAGTCGGACTGGGCCCCTGAATTGTCGGGTTGCCGGGTGATGCCACGTGAGAGGCCCGAACCACGGTGACAGACTTCTCTGCATCACTGTGATGAGGTAATTCGACAAACACCTCCCGGTGGGCCAGCTGTGGTTCCTCAGCAATGGTTGGGAAGTCCTGGATGGCGGATGCAGGCACCCCAATAGCATCCAATGCCTGTAGCCAATGTGCGGTAGTCTGCTGGGCGATCAGCGGAGCAACCAGCTGATTTACCTCGTCGCGTCGGGCAGAGCGCTTCTGTGGCTCGTTAAATTCTGCGTAGCGCTCGGGCATGCCAAGCTCGTTGAACAAGGCTTCCACTTGGCTTTCCTTCATCGCGACGATTTGTACGTAGCCATCGCTGCTGGGGAACACGTTGGATGTGGGCTGCTTGGTTGGCGAGGCGTTGCCGTATAGCTCCGGCACTTTACCGTTGACCAGATAGTCGGTCATTTGCGGTGCCTGCATAAACATGGCGGTGTCGAGCATAGACACATCCACGCGCTGGCCCTCACCGGTATTGGCACGACGCAACAGGGCCGCGCTGATGGCAAAGGCGGCATTTAGCGCAGTACTCATGTCTACGGAGAAATAACCCGTACGCACCGGCCCCGATTCTTCATGGCCACTAATGCTCATCATGCCGGAGTAGGCTTGAATCGCACCGTCGAAGGCCGGCAGGCCAGCGCGGGGTCCTGTTTGGCCAAAGCCAGAGATCGAGGCGTAGATCAAATCGGACTTAATAGCCTTAAGCGCCTCGTAGCCGAAGCCCAAACGCTCAATCGTGCCCGGCTTGAAGTTCTCCACCACAACGTCGGCCTGAGCGACCAGCGCCTCCACGATTTTTTTTGCGTCAGGATTCTTCAGGTCTAAAGATAAACTGCGCTTGCCAAGGTTGGCCGTTAAAAACGACGGTGCCATGCCGGCACTGGTGGCGGACATTGAGCCCCGGGTCATATCACCGCCAATAGGCTGTTCGATTTTAATGACCTGAGCGCCGAGTTGGGCGAGCAGTTGAGTGGCAAAAGGGCCGGCGAGGACCTGGCTGAAGTCCACGATTCGTACGCCACTGAAGGCCTGTTGTTGATCAGTCATAGTGTTCCCCGAGTTCTCGTTATAATTCTTGTTGTGGTTCGTTGAGCAGCTCGAATACCCAAAGGTCGTTATTGGTCACCTGGGCCAGCATGGCATCCATCGGCGGTTTAGAAGTCATGTATTTACGAGCGAGCTCTGTTAACACCGGCTCAAGGACCTGGGTGTCCTTTATTCGAGTCAGATGCACTGTATACACGCGGTCGTCGATGCGAAGAAGGGCGGCACCATTCCCTTCAGCGTGCATGGGCCAGTGCTTCCAGAGCTTGCCAAATGTCGAATTCATGTAGGCCGAGGGGATAAATATTCGGTTGTTGTGCTCTGCGATCCAAGAGGTGCGCGATGTGCCTGGGCCCCGTAACTGGAATTCTACGGTGTCCCGATCTTTCACGAAGGCCCAACTGTCTGGGGGCGTTTGGACGGCTTGGCTGAACGCGCCTCCCGGCACCATCCCCCACGGGCCATCGGCGAACTTCATGAAATAGACGCCCCCACTAACAACGATTGCGCCAAAAACCAAGATCTTGGTAACACTCATGGCCAGTGTGTTGAAAAGCTTCATACTCCCCTCCAGTAGTAGAATCAGCAGCAGTCTACACCACTGGGATACAGTGCGCGGCCACTGTAACAGAAACCCGGCAAGAAAAGGTTTTGGATGGAAAGGGATGCGGTCCTGGTATCTTCGATTGGGCAGTGCGGCACAGGCAAAAGCCAGCGCCAAGAGGTATCCAAGCACGAGATCGGCAAACAGTCGCTCAGGACTCTCGGCGTGATTGACAGCGCATCAAGAATCGTTAACATACGCGGCCTCGAAAGAGTGCTGAAAGACGGGTGTTTAGC
>CAZWQK010000185.1:0-4384 GCA_964635835.1 uncultured Pseudomonadales bacterium | reverse complement strand
GGCGACGACTGGCTGCGAGCCCTGGATAGTATCAGTCAATCCCAGAACTTCAGTCAGGGTCCGGGCCGGGCCTTAGGCACAGCTCGGTTTGCACCGGATCAACCAACAGTTGCAAGGGCGCAGCTGCACCAAGCCGTTAAAGGCCTACTCAAACATCTGCAGCCGGGAAATGCGGCCCAGGCCCAGGCCGCAATTCGCGCATCACGTGAGGAGGTGGCCTGATGATTGAATGGCTGTGGCCCTACGCCTTCTTTGCGCTGCCGCTGCCTTGGCTTGTACGGCGATTTGTTGGCGCAAGCGAAGCGCAGGCACCGGCATTGGCCGTTCCGTCCCTGGATGCATTTTCGTCCGTCGATACCGCGGAAGGCAGCCTTGGAGTACAGAGTCCGTGGCGTCTTTGGGTAATGGCTTTGGCCTGGCTATTGCTGCTGGCTGCCCTGGCCAGACCGCAATTGAGCGGCGAGCCGGTAAGCCTACCCACTTCCGGCCGAGACCTGATGCTGGCCGTTGATATTTCCGGCAGCATGGCCACGGAAGATATGATCGTCGACGGCCAGAACGTTGAGCGACTCGCTGTCGTCAAAGCCGTGATATCTAACTTCACCTCTGCTCGGGTGGGCGACCGTGTCGGTTTGGTGCTATTTGGCAGCAATGCCTATTTGCAGGCCCCGCTCACCTTCGACCTGAAAAGCGTTAACCGGCTATTGATTGAAGCGCCAGTAGGCATCGCGGGAGGGAAAACCGCCATTGGTGATGCCATTGGCCTGGCGGTCAAACGATTACGCCTGCGCCCTCAACAAGAGAAAGTGCTGATTCTGCTAACGGACGGGGCAAATAACGTTGGTGAGGTAGAACCCAGTGTAGCCGCCGACTTGGCTGCGCGGGACAACATCCGTATTTACGCCGTTGGCGTGGGGGCGGACGAAATGCGCGTGCCGGGCCTGCTGGGTCGGATCAGCGGGCGCATGACGAATCCTTCGGCAGACCTGGACGAAGACACGCTGCAGGCCATTGCCGACGTTACCGGCGGTCGCTATTTTCGCGCGAAAGATCCCGCTGCGTTGCTGGCAATTTACGAGCTCATTGATACCTTAGAACCTGTTGAGCAAGAGGCTGAAACTTTTCGCCCAATACAGGCGCTGTACCATTGGCCCTTAGGCGCCAGCATGGCACTGTGGATCTGCCTGCTACTGGCCGACTGGCTGAGCCCGACGGGCTCCAAGGGCCGCACTGTTAATGAATGAACTGACCAACAATTTCCATTTTTTGCGACCTGAGTGGTTGCTCGCCCTGCCGCCCCTGGTACTGCTGATTTACCTTTGGATTCGCCACACCCGCCAACGCAGCCCCTGGACTGACGCCATCGAGCCGGCCTTACTTACCGCACTGCTAGACGATAACACCCGCAGCTCAACCCTAATCCTGCGCACCAGCCTGTATACCGGTGCCCTGTTTACTTGCCTGGCCCTGGCGGGTCCCACCTGGGAGCGACTGCCCCAGCCCGTGTCGCAGAAAAACGATGCCCTCGTCATCGTCTTAGATTTGTCGTTGTCCATGTACGCCGAGGACATCGCGCCCTCGCGCTTGGCCAAGGCCCGCCAAAAGATCGTTGATGCCCTGCGGCTGCGCATCGAGGGTTCTACAGGCTTAGTCGCCTATGCTGGCGACGGCCATGCTGTTGTGCCAATTACAGACGACAGCAACACCATCGAAAATCTCCTGAGTTCCCTGAACCCAGCCATGATGCCAGTACTTGGCAGCCGCCCCGCCAGCGGCATTCGTATTGCGAAAGAACTGTTCGCCAACGCGGGCCTGATGGAGGGACGAATTTTACTGCTAACTGACGGTATTCGCCGGGCTAGCGACATCAGCGATTTCCGCAGTCGCGCGTTTCCTATTTCGATCATTGGTATCGGCACCAACAACGGTGCCAACATTCCCATCAAGCAGGCCAACGCAGCGCCAATTTTTTTGACCGACGAGTCGGGACAGACAGTGGTGGCCAGACTCAACGAGACACCGTTAATTCAGGCGGCACAACAGAGCTACGGGCGTTATTCCCAGGTAACCATCAATGACAAGGATCTTTTAGTAACCCTGGCCACAACACTACCCAGTGAGGACGCCACCATCGAGGTGGAACGCGAATTCGATGTTTGGGCCGACATGGGATTTTGGCTATGCCTGCCATTGGCGGCGCTGATGCTGGCATCCTTCAGACGAGGCTTAATCACGGCCAGTCTTGCGTTGTTGTTGCTGCCGGAACCGGGCTGGGCTAATGCCTCTCCGAGCCCAGGCACTGGGCCTGCTCAGAGCAAGACGCAAACTACGACCAACCGTGGCGTCATGGAGAGTCAGTCAAGCTGGCTACAAAGCTGGCGTTCGCTCTGGCTCAGACCCGACCAACAAGGCCACGAATTGCTTCAACGTGGCGAGGCAGCGAACGCCGCCGGCGTATTTGAACATCCCCAATGGCGTGGTTCCGCCCGGTATCAAAGTGGCGATTACTCAGCGGCGCTAGAAGATTTTCGCCGGGATCCGAGCCAGCGCGGTCTTTACAATCAGGCCAACGCGATGGCGAAGATGGGGCGTTATGCTGATGCCATAGCCCGCTACGAGGATGTATTGGCCAAAGACCCCCAACATGAAGACGCTGCCTTCAATAAAGCTCTGCTGGAAGAACTGCTAACCCAGCAAGAGCAACAGCGCAGCGAGCAAGATCAACAGCAGCAGGAACAGCAAAACCAGCAGTCCCAGGGCGCCAGCGATCAATCGGAATCGTCTCTGGGAGATCAGCAACAAAATGCTGACGAAGAGTCTCAGTCGGGCAACCAGGACGACACTCAAGAACAACAGGGGCAGCAAGACCCGAATGCGACAACCGAGCAGAACCAGCCGGGCGTAGCTCAAAGCCTGGATGAGCAACAACGCAATGAGAGAGATGAGGCCCTAGAACAATGGCTACGACGGATCCCGGATGATCCCGGAGGCCTACTACGCCGCAAATTCCAGCACGAAACCAATCAGCGGCTTCGGCAAGGTGACTACAGTACGCGTCAAGACGAGCAAATTTGGTGAGTTTTCTAAGCCTGACAAACGTCATGCAATCTGGCCCGGCCCGACTGTTGCTGGTCAATATGCTCCTGCTCGCGTGTTGGCCAACCTACGCAGAACTGCGCACCGCCTTATCGGCCAGCGAAATTGAAGAGCTGGATTCGGTGCAGCTGGTCATTCAAGACCTGGGATCCCGAGACACCCAAACGCCGGATCTTTCCGCCCTCGACGCTAACTTTCAGGTTCTTGGCGTGAATACCAGCAGCCAATATCAGTTTATTAACGGTCGCGCGCAAAGTTGGGTGGACTACCTGATTACCCTGCAACCCAAGCGCACGGGTCAGGTTGTCATTGCACCCATTGCTATCGGTAACAAGCGCACGCCGTCGCTAACACTGAAGGTTCGTCCGCTTAGCGATGCTGTCCTGCAGCAAATCAGCGACCTGGTGTTTTATGAGCTCGAGCTTTCCGCCGACACGATCTACGTGCAAAGCCAACTGCTACTCACCCGCAAGCTTTTTTATGTCGACGGCGTTCAGCTTTATGGGGGACAGCTCGCGCCACCTGACATTGAAGCCGCTCAAGTACTGACCCTTGGAGAAGATCGATCCTACAGCGTCACCCGCGCGGGCCGGACCATGGGCGTCTACGAGCAGCGCTACGCAATATTTCCGGAACGCAGTGGCGCACTGACCATTCCCGCCGAAAGCATCAACGCCAGTGTGCCTTTGGACGGTGCCACAACGCGATCTCGCAAAACCGTAAAAGTGGCCTCCAAGGAGCGAACCGTCAAAGTGCAGCCCATTCCTCCTGCCTATCCCGCAGACCAACCTTGGCTGCCAGCCAAGTCTGTTACCGCTAACGCAAACTATCAGCCAGACCTCAGCCAGTTCGCCAAAGTGGGAGATACCATCCGCCAAGTAGTTACCATCAACGTGCGCGGCAATACCGGAGCCAGCATTGCCCCGAACACCAATACGGTAGACACCCAGGTTTTCCGCAACTATCCGCAGCCGGTAAACATCAAAAACGATTTGTCCGGCAGTGGCGTGTTCGGTGTGCGCACTGAGGCCGTTGATTTGGTGCCGATCACCCCGGGCGCACACCGCTTACCGGCAAGGACAATCACGTGGTGGAATACCGATACAGAGCAAGTGATGACCACCAGCATTGAGACCATGGCCCTCACGGTGACCGGGCCAGCCACCCAAACCGAACAGCCGCCCAGCACTGCATCCACACCCCCACGTCCTGCAGAAGCCCAGGTTGGCGGCACCATTCAAAGCCACGCCAACAGCTTGGACTGGGCCGCGGTAGTCGCCGCATTAGT
>CAZWQK010000184.1:0-4394 GCA_964635835.1 uncultured Pseudomonadales bacterium | reverse complement strand
TTCTAATTGAGCATTACGGCGGCGCTTTCCCAACCTGGCTCGCTCCGCTGCAAGTCCAGCTGCTGACCGTGTCAGAGCAATACGATGACTATGCAAACGACATTTGCCGACGACTGAGAGGCCACATGGTGCGAGCAGAGCTTGCGCCGTCCAACGACACGCTACCTAAAAAGATTCGTCAGGGTGCTACGCGGAAGATTCCAAACCTGCTGATTATCGGCGAGCGTGAGGTGGCCGACGGCACCGTGACGTTGCGACGCTACGGTCAGCGGGATCAGCACACGGTGTCAGTGGATGTGTTTGAAGCCGCCCTGCTGCAGGCCATACGCCAGCGTGCGGCCGAGGTGGTACTGCCTGAGGCCTAAAGAGCGCGGTAGCGACAGCTGATCAAGTGCTACCGAGACGAGGCGCCTGAGCGGATTAGTTTGGCCTGGGCGGTCAGGGGCGTCTCGATGGGCATGCCGTTCGATAGGGTAATCAGGTCGCTGACAATGCGGCCTGCCTCGCGCAGCATGGGATCGTCGCCAATTTCTTCTATAGTCTGACTTTTCTCTGCCGGCTCAGTGGCCTGGGAGGAGTCTGCATCGGCAACGCGAGTGCTTTGCTCGGCAGCGTTATCCGTTGGCTCTTGCTCTGGCGTTGTCTCAGTTGCTGCTGGTGCTTCCGCGCTTTCCAGGGCCTCGGCTTCGGCTTCCTCGAACGCCGCAAGTTCATCAAGAGAGGCCGCGACCGCTTTTCCGGTCGCCGCGCGCAGGGTGTTCTCGAGTTCCAGTCGCCACAAATCATCCTGGGCTTTTTCTGCTCGTCGCAGTTCCTCGTTCAACGACAGGTGAGTTCGCCCGGACCTCTCCTCGGCTTTGCGCATCAGCGCCCGGTAGTAATTGAAGTATGGGTCGTTCTTGGTGCGCTCCATATGGCGAGTTTGCAGGTCAAAGATATAGGGTGAGAGTTCGTTAAAGGGCTGGTAGCGCGCGGCATCGATGACGTCCCAGGGCATGGCGCCGTCCAAGGTGCTTTCGCCAATGGCTTCCTCATCAAATAACGAGGGGAATTCAATGTCGGGAATGACACCCTGATTTTGCGTGCTTTGGCCGGAAACTCGATAGAACTTTGCGGCGGTGAGCTTCAGCTGCCCCCGATTCAGCGGAATCATGGTTTGCACCGTACCCTTGCCGAAGGTTTGGCCGCCCAGCACCAGGGCGCGGCCATAGTCCTGCATGGCGCCAGCAAAAATTTCCGACGCCGAGGCGGACAGACGATTCACCATCACCGCCATGGGCCCGTCATAAATCACCGAGTCGTCGTCGTTGCTGTACACCGTCGGCCTGCTCCTACTGGACTTCACCTGCACCGTCGGCCCTGAGGGAATGAACAAAGAAGTCATCGTGTCGGCTTCTTGCAAGGAGCCGCCGCCATTGTTGCGCAGATCGATGATCAGGCCGTCAATGCCTTGGGCTTTTAGCTCGCCAATCAAGCGGGTGACGTCCTTGGTGGTGCTGCGGTAGTCCGGCGTGCGGTCCTGCTGGCCCTTGAAGTCCAGATAGAAAGTGGGGATATCGATGACGCCAACCCGCTTGGTAACCCCCTGCTCTTCCAGGGTGATGACCTTGGCTTGAGCGGCTTGTTCCTCAAGTTTTATGGTGTTGCGAACGATGGTCACGATGCGCGTTTCGTTGTTGTCGGCGTCATCGCTGCTAACGGCCAGACGTACCGTGGAGTCTTTGGGTCCCCGGATCAGCTCCACAACATCATCCAGACGCCAGCCCACCACATCGATCATGGGCCCCTGGGTGCCTTGACCAACGGCGGAAATAGTATCCGCGGGTTTCAGGTTACCGGATTTATCAGCGGGTCCAGCCGGCACCAGCCGCACGATCTTGGTGGCATCTTCGTCGGTTTGTAAAACCGCGCCGATACCCTCCAGCGATAGCGACATGTTGATATTAAAGTTGGTTGATGTTCTGGGCGAGAAGTACTGGGTATGCGGATCGTAAGTCGATGCGAAAGCGTTGATGAAGGTCTGAAAAGCATCCTCGCTGCGATTGCGCTGGGCGACCTTTTGCTGATTGCGGTAACGCTTTCGGAGGGTTTCGGTAATCTCCTCCAGGTCTTTGTCGTTGAGCTTCATGCTCAGCACTTGAGATAGCAGCCGTCGATCCCAGAGCTGGTCCTGCTCGGCTTGGCTTGCCGGCCAAGCGGCGCCCTCGCGTTCGATTTGAATCCTTTGATCGGTACTGAAGTCCAAACGCTCAAGGCCTTGGCTGATTTTTCCCTGAGCGTAGGCGGTGCGGTCCAGTAAGCGCTGCTGCAGCCGATTGAACATACGAAAAGCCGGCAGTAAGTCACCGCGCTTGAGGGCGTTATCCAAGTCGTATCGGTAGGCCTCAAACTCAGCGATGTCACTGGCTAAAAAATAGTAGCGAGCGGGGTCTAAAGCTTCGATGTAGTTGTCAAAGGTTTGGCTGGATAAATTATCGTCAACCTCCAAATCGACGAAATGATTGCGTTGCAACTGTTCCATGACGATGCGAGCGGTCCGCGGATGGGCGGGCAGCGGTGCGAGTTGGGGCGCGCTGAGCGCCAGGTCTGTCTCCAGCTTGGTTTCTTTTGGGGACTGGGTATCGGCCCAAGCCGAGCCGAATGCCAAGCCAACCAGCAAAAATGCCCAGGCGGATTTTTGCACTCCTTGTCCGAATGTTTCGCTCAGCGTGCCGGCGATGTGGCCTGTGGATCTGTGGATTAACCCCAGTAACTTCATGAATTGTTCTCGCTTTCTCGCGTTTCGTTTTTTCGCTGGCGCATTATTGGGGCAACGGTGTCAAAGGCATGTCGCGACAGTCTTCCCGCATTTGCCGAGTATCCGTATTCCAAAATGGGGCCCAGTAGCTGAATGATCTATGGGCAGCGCAGTCTGCACCGTTTCCGGTTTCAGGAACCTTCGCCCAATCCGTTCGTGTAATCAATGCGGTGCTGCCGTATCCTTGCCGCTCTCCGGTCTTGCCGCCAACGTACTGGGGCAGTCCAGAATCGCTTTGATTAGCGGCGAGCGGGGAGTGTAAACATTCGCCACGGTGCGATGAAGCACGGGCCGCTTTTCATACACCGTTGAGCTTTGCTGAAAAAATCAATTCACGCCACTCGGAGACGCCAATGAACAATCCATTCAACCATTTGCAAGCAATCGCCTTGCTGACCGCCAGCGTTATGGTCGCCGGCTGCAACCAAGCGGAGACCCCTATGTCGGAAAAAACCATTGACGCTTCGTCGGAAGTAGAAAGCGCCAGCTACCTGATCGGGTTTCGCCAGGCCCAGGGCGTACAAGAGCAGGGTGGTCAGGTAATCGATATGCAGGCCTATCTGTTAGGTGCTCAGCACGCGATAGCCGGTCAGACATCACAGGTACCGCTGGAGAACGAGGAGCAGCTGATGAGCGCTTTGTCTCAGGCTTTAATGCAAAGCCAAGCGGCTTCGGGTGAAACGTTTATGGCAGAGAATGCGGCTCGACCAGAGGTGACCACAACGGAGTCTGGTCTGCAGTACGAAATTCTTGTTGAGGGGACAGGTCCGAAACCCCAGGCCACGGATACCGTGGTAACCCATTACCACGGCACTTTAATTGACGGCACGGTTTTCGACAGCTCAGTAGAACGCGGCAGCCCGGCGTCTTTTCCGGTTAATCGGGTGATTCCAGGCTGGACCGAGGCGCTGCAAATGATGGCGGTAGGCTCCAAGTGGCGGCTGGTCATTCCGCCCCAGCTGGCTTACGGCGAGCGCGGAGCCGGCGGTGCCATTCCGCCAAATTCCACTCTGGTGTTTGAGGTGGAGCTGCTGGAAATCCAGTAGTGCGGCGTTACGTCTGTAGGGACAAAACAAAAAACCGGGGCTAGCCCTGGTTTTTTGTGTCTGACGCCCAACAAACCTGCCGCTTGCTTTAGCCGGCGAGGCCGCACATGCTCAGAGCTGGGGAGAACGTATGTCAGACAGCAATCGCGGCCCGTCAATTTGGCGTAGTGAGGCATTTCGAGCCTATTTGGGATCGACTGGTTTTTCGGGCATGGCATTGGCCATGCAGCAGTTGCTGCTGAGCTGGATCTTAATTGGCATCCTCAAACTGCCTGCTGATCAGGTAGGTTTAATTCAAGCGGTGATTGGTTTGCCTGGGGTATTCCTCATGCTTGCTGGCGGTGCGAGTGCGGACCGGATGGATGCTCGCCGAATGCTAATTCGTATCTATCTGCTGGCACCGTTATTTCCCTTATTTCTTGTGCTCATGGAGCAATGGCAGTTTTTAGGGGTGGTCAGCGTTTTGTTCTGGGGGCTGGGCATGACGGTGGTGCAGTCGTTTTCAATGCCCGGACAGCAAGCGCTACTCAATAGAATTGCCGGCAGTCAAA
>CAZWQK010000183.1:0-4426 GCA_964635835.1 uncultured Pseudomonadales bacterium | reverse complement strand
CCATTACTCAGCGGATTGAAGACACCTACACCCACAAGAAGCAAACCGGTGGTTCGGGTCAGTTCGCGAAGATCGACTACGTCATTGAGCCCGGTGAGGTTGGCAGTGGCTACGAGTTTGAATCCACGGTTACCGGCGGCAACGTACCCCGGGAATTTTGGCCTGCAGTAGAAAAAGCCTTCGGCGTCAGCATGGACGAAGGCACGTTGGCCGGCTTCCCGCTGCTGGACGTGAAGGTGACCCTTACCGATGGCGGCTTCCACGCTGTGGACTCCTCGGCTATCGCCTACGAACTGGCTGCCAAGGCAGCATACCGACAGTCAGTGCCCAAGGCCAAGCCTCAGCTGCTGGAGCCGGTAATGAAGGTTGATGTCTTTACGCCGGACGATCACGTTGGTGACGTAATCGGTGACCTGAACCGTCGACGCGGCATGATTAAGTCCCAAGAAGCAGGACTCACCGGCGTGCGAGTGAAGGCTGACGTTGCACTGGCAGAGATGTTTGGCTACATCGGCGATCTGCGCACCATGACTTCCGGCCGCGGCCAGTTTTCCATGGAGTTCTCGCACTATGCACCGTGCCCGACCAACGTGGCGGACCAGGTGATTCAAGAGGTGAAAGAGCGCAAGGAAGCGAGCTAACACCGCCGCCCAGGGGACTGGGCAGAGAAAAAAGGCGCTCCGGTTTCACCGGCGCGCCTTTTTTTATGGCTGGCCGTTAACGAGGGCAGTGGGCTGAAAGGTCGATGGCCCCTTGTGGCTGGCCTACTCAGACATTAAACCGGAAATGCACCACATCGCCGTCCTGCAGTTCGTACTCTTTGCCTTCCAGCCGCCAGCGGCCTGCATCCTTGGCGCCGGCTTCGCCGCCCAGGGTGACGTAGTCGTCGAAGCCAATCACTTCTGCGCGGATAAAGCCTTTTTCAAAATCTGTGTGGATAACACCTGCAGCCTGCGGTGCCTTGGCACCAACAGGTATGGTCCAGGACCGCACTTCCTTGGGACCGGCGGTAAAGTATTGCTGCAGGCCCAGCAGCTTGTAGCCCGCACGAATTACCCGATGCAGCCCGGGCTCGGTCAGGTTCAACTCGCCTAAGAACTCGTTGCGCTCTTCGTCGTCCAACTCCGCCAGCTCGGACTCTATCTTGTTGCTCACCACCACGACTTCCGCTCCTTCGGCGGCGGCTATCTCGCTAACCACATCCACCAGCGGGTTGTTGTGAAGGCCGTCCTCAGCAACGTTGGCGATGTACAGCACTGGCTTAGCGGTTATGAAGTGGAATTCGTGGAGCGAGCGTTTTTCTTCAATGCTGAAGTCGATAGAGCGCACTGGATCCCCGGCTTCCAACGCCTGGGCGACCCGCTCTAGCAGCGCGACTTTGGCTTTGGCGTCTTTATCGCCGGCGTTGGCTACGCGGCTATAGCGGTCAATGCCTTTTTGCAGGGACTCCAGGTCTGCTAGCGCCAGCTCGGTGTTGATGATTTCAATGTCGTCAGCGGGCGAGACCTTGTTGGACACATGAATCACGTTGTCGTCTTCAAAGCAGCGAACAACGTGGGCAATGGCATGGGTTTCGCGGATATGCGCCAAAAACTGATTACCCAAGCCCTCGCCCCTGGATGCCCCGGCTACCAAACCGGCGATGTCCACAAACTCCATGGTTGCGGGGATCACTTTTTGCGGGCTAACGATATCGCTTAGCTGATTCAGGCGAGGGTCCGGCACTGGCACGACGCCGGTGTTCGGGTCGATGGTACAAAAGGGGAAATTCTCGGCATCAATGCCTGCCTGGGTTAAGGCATTGAACAAGGTGGACTTCCCGACATTGGGCAGACCCACAATTCCGCAGTTAAATCCCATGGTGTTCTCCTGAGCCGCTGGGTGATTTTGCTTGAGTTTCCGGGGCGGCAGCCGTGGATGATTCTGACTGTTTGGGTGTATCGCCAGTATGCAGGGCGGTCATGGCGCTCTGCCAGCGACCAGCTAACACATCGCCAAGAATACTTGCGGGCAGTTCTGCTGCGGCGATGACCGCTTCACGCTCAGCCGCCGGCGGGGTTTGCTGGGTAAGATAGGCGTTCACCAGATTCTTGTTCCCCGGGTGCCCAACGCCAATTCGCAGCCGATTGTACCCATCTTGATTGCCCAGCCGCGCGCGCACGCTTTTCAGGCCGTTGTGACCATTTTCGCCGCCGCCGGACTTCAATCGCACCTGACCCGGGTCAAAGGCGACTTCGTCGTGGGCGATAAGAATTTGCTCTGGCTGGATCTTATAAAAGTGGGCCACGGCGCCAATGGCGTCACCGCTGTTGTTCATAAAGGTCGTGGGCACCATTAGCCGCAAGTCCTGGCCACAAATCGTGCCCCGGCCAATTTCCGCCTTGAACTTGCTCTCCAGGACCAGGGGGATTTGATACTGCTGAGCCAGGGCGCGAACCCAGTCAGCTCCGACGTTATGCCGGGTTTTGGCGTATTGCTGACCCGGGTTGCCCAGGCCAGCGATGAGTTTCAGTGCGGTGGTCACAGGCGCCCCTTGAGCATTCGCTGGAAGAACAAGGGACACATGATCGCACGGGACAGGCCCAGGGCGTTACTCGCCCTCGGCTTCTTCTCCAGCAGCGTCATCTGCGGGAGCGTCTGCAGCCGGTGCTTCGTCTTCGCTCTCTGCCTCTGCACCACCGCCACGCTTGGCGGTTACGCTGGCTACCGGAATGTCTCGATCAGCGCCGAATGTCAGGGCCACGATGGTGACGCCTTCGCCGATGACCAAATCGCTCAGGTGCACTGAAGTGCCCGTCTCAACTTCCGCCATGTCTACCTCGATGAACTCGGGCAAATTCGCTGGCAGGCAGGAGATTTCGACTTCGGTGAGGGTGCGGGTCAGTGTGCCGCCCTGCATCTTCACGCCCACACAGCTTTCTTCGTTGATGAAGTGCAGGGGCACGTTCACGTTGATTTCCCGGTCTGCGCTGACGCGCTGAAAATCCACGTGCTGGACCCGTTCGTTGGCCGGATTACGCTGCAGGTCTCGTACCACGGCCTGCTCGGTTTTGCCGTCAACATTGACGTTCAAAATCTGCGAGTAAAAGGCCTCGAGTTGCATGGCCTTGGACAGTTCGTTTGCTGACAGCGTCAGCATTTGTGCATCGGCCTGGCCACCATAAATGATAGCCGGAACCTGATCTTCCAAACGTCGTAGGCGGCGGCTCGCACCCTTCCCTACCGTCGTTCGGATCTGTGCAGTCAGTTCAATTGTGTCTGACATGTTGTGTCTCCAAAGTGTTTAACCATTCTTTGGGCTTGCGACCAACCCAAAGACTTCCTACCCGACAGCTCGGTGTTTCTAGCGAAACATCGCGCTGATGGATTCTTCGTTGCTGACCCGCCGAATGGATTCGGCCAGTAAGCGGTCCAGACTGAGCTGGTGAATTTTTTCGCAGGCTTTGGCTGCATCAGACAGCGGGATCGTATCCGTCACCACCATGCGGTCAATGTGTGAGCTGCTGATGCGCTCGATGGCCGGACCGGAAAATACCGGGTGAGTGATATAGCACACCACGGCCTGAGCGCCTTCTTCCTTTAATGCCTCGGCTGCCGTGCACAGGGTACCTGCAGTGTCGACAATGTCGTCTACCATGATGCAGGTCTTGCCTTTCACGTCACCGATCACGTTCATTACCTTGGTCACGTTGGCTTGGGGCCGGCGCTTGTCGATGATGGCCAAATCCAGGTCGTCTATCTGCTTGGCAATCGCCCTGGCTCGCACCACGCCGCCTACATCCGGTGACACCACGATGGGGTTTTCGTAGCGCTGGGCCAAGATGTGATCGACCAGCACCGGTGAGCCGTAAATGTTGTCCACGGGGATGTTAAAAAAACCCTGAATCTGGTCGGCGTGCAGATCAACCGTGAGAATTCGGTCGATACCCACGGTGCTAATCATGTCGGCGACGACCTTAGCGCTGATGGCCACCCGGGCAGAGCGAGGGCGACGATCTTGTCTGGCGTAGCCGTAGTAAGGCACGACCGCTGTGACCCGTTGGGCTGAGGCTCGATGCATGGCGTCGGCCATGATCAACAGTTCCATCAGGTTGTCGTTGGTGGGTGCGCAGGTGGACTGCATCAGAAATACGTCTTTGCCCCGGACGTTTTCGTGGACTTCAACGGTGACTTCGCCGTCACTGAAGCGGCCCACATCCATATTGCCAAGTTCCAGGTGGAGTTGATCGGCTACGCGCTTGGCAAGGGCTGGATTCGCATCGCCAGAAAACAGCATCAAGTTAGCCATTTAAGTCCCCCAAAGTCGTTTGGCAGAATGTCTATGTCCCAAGGGAACCTCTGTGTCCCAGAGGAACCTCTATGTCTGGCCAAACCACTGGCCAATATGATCAACGCGCATCCGAAAGTGGCTGGGGTGGCAGGATTC
>CAZWQK010000182.1:0-4429 GCA_964635835.1 uncultured Pseudomonadales bacterium | reverse complement strand
TGTACTGGCCATACACTTGCTCGGTGAGAGCCCGGTACGCGTCGAGCTTTGAAGCCTTAATCGCCATCAGCCGCTGTTGCGCCGGCGTTTCCCCATGCTGGGAAGCAATTACCGCATAACCCGTGGCAACCACGCCTTCGGATTGGGTCACGGGATAAAGCTGCTGGGTCCGAGGGCCGCCTACGCAGCCGGCCAGGACAAGCACCAGCGCCAGGGCAGCGATCGCGCGAGGCGCTTGATACCAGCGATGGATTCTCGATAGATCACGGTGACACATAGTCCGAAGGTCCCTTTAGTAGTGATTTCTGTCTTGTAAACAGTCGGTCGTGCCAGCCTTTTCTTGAATTCCTGCCCTTGAACCGCGCCTGGCAAAGGGCGTTGGCGTCGCTGCCAAGAGCAAGACGTTAAATCTGCTTTAGGCACGGTTTGTGCATCGTCCTGCGCATCCATCGAGAAAGAACGCTTTCCCGACACTTTGGCATGAGAAATAAGGCATCACTGACACCCAATGGCCACATCAACCCTCAATTTGTCAGAACTTCGACAGCTCACGGCTAACATGTCGTGGACATCTCTGGCCATGCCCATGGCGGTCATTCTCATTTTGACGATGTTGATCTTGCCCATGCCGCCCTTGATGCTGGATTTTTTCTTCACGCTGAACATTCTGCTTGCCCTACTGATCATCATGGTGGCTCTTAACACGGCAGAAACTCTGAACTTCTCCTCCTTTCCCACCATCATTTTGTTCGCCACCATGCTGCGCTTGGGCTTAAACGTCGCGTCCACCCGAGTGGTGCTGCTGGAAGGTCATCAGGGCGGCGACGCCGCAGGCAAAGTCATTGCAGCTTTCGGGGAGTTCGTCATTGGCGGCAACTACGTCGTTGGTTTTATCGTTTTCGCCATTTTGATGATCATTAACTTCATCGTCATCACCAAGGGTGCTGGCCGGGTTTCTGAAGTGATCGCTCGCTTTACTCTTGACGCCCTGCCTGGCAAACAAATGGCCATCGACGCGGATTTGAACGCCGGCGTTATTGACCAAGAAACCGCAAAGCAACGCCGGGCCCAGGTGGCTCAAGAATCAGACTTCTTTGGCTCCATGGACGGTGCATCGAAGTTTGTACGCGGGGATGCTGTTGCCGGTCTGCTGATCTTAATCATCAACCTAGTGGGTGGATTGCTGATCGGCCTGCTGCAGTACGAAATGACCCTATCCGATGCGGCCAGAGCCTACATTTTGCTGACCATTGGTGATGGCCTGGTTGCCCAGCTGCCAGCGCTGATTCTGTCCCTGGCCACGGCCATTATCGTTACCCGGGTAACCACTTCCGAATCCACGCCAGACCAGGCCAGCAAGCAGCTGGCCAACCCACTGGCGTTTTTTATTGCGGGCGGGATTTTGACGCTCATGGGCTTGGTTCCCGGTATGCCCAATATGATTTTCCTATTCCTTGGCGGCACGGCTTTGGCGCTGGGGTTTTATATTCATCGTCAGTTTGAGGCAGCTCCAGCGGAAACGCCGCTCACGCCAGATCCTGCCAGCGCACAGGCACCCAGCGAGGGTGATCCGGATTTGCTCGAGCTGGGTTGGGACGACGCAGGGCAAGTAGACGTCATCAGTTTAGAACTCGGCTATGGCTTGATCCCCATGGTGGACGCCGATGCCGGCGGGCGGCTTCTGAATCGGCTCAAAGGCATTCGCAAAAAACTTTCGGCAGAAATGGGGTTCTTGCTCCCCTCCATAAGAATTCGCGACAACCTGGATAGCCCGCCGGATGCGTATCAAATTGTCATTAACGGTTCCGTCAGAGGCGTCGGCACCATCGCTGGCGGCAAGGAGATGGCCATTAACCCTGGCAATGTGCTCACGGAGATACCCGGCGAGCCCGGCAAAGACCCGGCTTTCGGACTGGACGCCGTATGGATCGAGCCCAGTGAGCGCGAATACGCCCAAGCGGTGGGCTACACCGTCGTAGACGCCAGCACTGTTATTGCCACGCACCTGAACAGCGTCATCAAGAACAATGCCGATGAGCTGATGACCTATGACGTGGCGCAGCAGTTAATCGACAAAATCGCTGAGACGTCACCAAAGCTTGTAGAAGACTTCATTCCGGAGAAGCTTACCCTCGGCACCGTGGTACGCGTGCTGCAAAACTTACTGCGTGAGCGAGTACCCCTACGCGATATGCGCACCATTTTGGAAACCTTGGCCGAGGAGTCTGGAAGGACTCAGGACGCCGGCCAGCTGTGTGCCCTGGTGAGGCCAAAACTTTCCCGATTGATCGTCCAAGACATCATCGACCCCGATGAAACTCTGGCGGTGATGACCCTGGATCCAACTCTTGAGCAACTGCTCACGGATTTGGTGTCCCGAGCAAACAGCTACGATGAAATTGCCCTTGAGCCTGCCTTGGCGGAAAGCTTCTTTACCTCCGTTCGCACCACTATTGAGGAGCTGGAGCAGCAGGAACTGCCGGCGGTGCTCGTGGTATCGCCGCTGTTACGACCCTGGCTAGCGCGCTTGCTGCGCCGCAGCACCAAAGACCTGACGGTCCTGTGCTACACCGAAATTCCCGACGACCAACCCATCAAGGTTGTGTCATCCATCGAAGTAAACGAACGTGAGGACGAGCAAACCTAACGGTTGCCGAAAGACCTATGGAACTAAAAAGATTTGTTGGTAGTGACAGCAAAGCCGCAATGGATCAAGTCCGCGCCCGCTACGGCGACGACGCATTAATCATTTCTACCAACAAGGTTGGCAATAAAACCGAAATGATTTGTGCCGTGGAAGAACCCACCAAGGAGCCGCCGTCTGACAAGAACGCCGCCGAGGGCCTGGACATCAGCGAGGCCACATCAACCGTCGCCTCGCTGCTGAATCGGGTTGCCGCAGACGCTGCGGCGGAGAACCTCTCCAAGCAATCTGACCAGGACCGCCGCGGCGTGAAGGCGGGGCCTGGCGCGTCACGCGTGGCCAAGGAATTTGGTCAGGAGCTTAATTCGGCGCTGCGTGAGCAGCGTGATCCCGAAGCGCCAGCAGTAACCCAGATCAACCCGGAGGCCTCAGACCCTGCGCCGTTTACGCCAGCACGAACCACGGTGCCCGGCGGCGAAGACATGCACGCCATGATGCAAACCATTCAACAAGATTTAGCGCAGCTTCGCTCCCAGCTGGAGCGCCAGGCTGCCGCTCAAGCCCCCATTCGTCAGGCACGACTGGCAATGGCATCCATTAACGAACGCATGGCCCATCACAGCACTGGCCCGTCAGAACCCGAGCAGCAAGCCGAAACCTTGCTGGGTCAGCCCTTTGGCCAGCAACGGGATTGGGCCGGTATTCATGCATTTGTCGGCCTGCCCGGCACGGGTAAAACCACGGCTATTGCAACGTTGGCTCAACAGCTGCAGGACGTAGAACCCGAAACAAACATCGTGGTTGTGTCGCTGCAGAGCAACGAGACACAGAGCGAACAGCGGGTGCTAAACCTCGATACCGGCAACGCTGGGTTAGCCCAGCTGTGCCAGCGCCTTGGCATTGTTTTCCTCGAGGCAAGCAGTCATGAGCACTTGGGACGCCTGCTGCAACGTCACCGACAAGACAGCTACGTTTTCATTGATACCGCGGCGGCGACGCTGGCGGACGAACAAGGCCTGATCAACCTGATTGCCGAGCATGAGGTGCTTCCACATCTGTGCGTTGGCGCAGACATGTCGGTTGCCACGCTGCAGGGGTTGGCCAAGCGTATTCCCTGGCTTGTCTCTTCGGTGGTCATTACTCGATTTGACCTGGCATCAGATGTTGAAGGCCTATTCGATGGCTTGGCAGCATGCTCGGCCCGGCTGTCCGCCATAAATGGACATTTGGTTGATGATTCGGGCGATAAGAATAAAAAAGGCAATTTAACCAATACCTTAGAGGAATAATCTATATACTTGTTAGTCACACAAGGAGATACTTTTTCCCATGTCTGAGTCCAAAAGCACAACCCGGGTCATTGGCATTGCCAGCGGTAAGGGCGGCGTCGGTAAAACCACCGTCGCCGTTAACCTTGCCCTTGCTTTGTGCGCCAAAAACCTTCGCGTTGGCCTGCTGGATGCAGACCTTGGGCTGGCAAACTCGCAGATTCTTCTGGGCATTAATGCGCCGTTCAACGTCGGTCACGTATTCGACGGCGAAAAAACCGTCAAAGATGTGGTGGTATCGGGACCACAGGGCTTGCTGCTGATTCCTGGCGCTTCGGGTAATCAGGCACTGGCCAACATCACGCCGATTCAGGCGACGTCGTTAATCGATCAAATATTACAGTCATATCCGGAACTTGATGTGCTGCTCATCGACTCCGCTGCGGGCTTGTCCAGCGCAAACATGAGTTTCTTAGACACCTGCCATTTGCGCGCCCTGGTGATGCAAGATGAGCCA
>CAZWQK010000181.1:0-4431 GCA_964635835.1 uncultured Pseudomonadales bacterium | reverse complement strand
CTGCCCTGGCGTTGGTTATTCACGAAGCTGCCGTCAAAGCGGTCACCGTTGGGCCAGGTCAATGTGCCCTGACCCTGGCGTTTGCCGTCTACGAAGGCCCCGACATACTGACGACCGTCGACCCAGGTATAAGTGCCGCTACCGTGAGGCAGCGCGTTAGCAAAAGTACCTTCGTAGCGATCACCGTCAGCCCACAAGTACACGCCGGGGCCGTTGAGCACCCCGTCGGTTACTTCGCCCTCATATTGGTCGCCGTTAGGCAGCGCCGTCAGCTCGGCTGCCAACCACACTGGCGCGGCCAAGAGCGCCAGAGACAACACCCAGACGGATGATTTCTGCATGCTTACAAACTCCGATACACTTTTGCGCGTACTACATTCACCTCAACATCGTTGTCGAACCCGCAGGAAAGCGCCATCTTAGTCTCTATCGCCTTATTTCTCATCGTTGGCTTATGCAGTGGCTTCATTGGCGGCTTACTGGGCATTGGCGGTGGCGTCATCATCGTACCCGTATTGTTTTTGCTGTTTAGCGGCACCGGCGCCTATGCGCCAGATATCGTGCTGCTGGTTGCCGTAGCGACTTCGTTGGCCTGCATTGTTTTTACTTCAGCGTCGGCCGCCTATGCGCAAATTCAGGCCCAGCGAGTGCTCTGGCCTGTCGTGACGAAGTTGTTGCCCTTTCTCATGCTTGGCAGCGCAGGGGCTGGCTACGTTGCCCCGCTGTTGCCCACCCAAACCCTGCGCCTGGGCTTTGCCGTGTTTCTCTCCGCCGTTGCCATGGTTATGTTTTTTGACTGGAAGCCAAAACCAAATCGAAGGTTGCCTGGCGTCGTTGAGTCCGCCCCGATCGGGGTAAGCGCGGGATTGGTTTCAGGTCTAGCCGGGATCGCCGGCGGCAACGTAATCGTGCCGACCCTGATCTACTTCAACGTGCCGCCTCACAACGCAACGGCTACCGCCAGCACGCTGGGGGTGCCTATTGCTGCTATGGGCGCGCTGAGCTACATGATCTTGGCACCGGCAACCGAACAAGCGGGGCTGATCGGTTACGTCGACGTGCTGGCTTTTGTTTCTATCGTGCTAGGAGCCGTTATTGCAGCCCCCATGGGAGTGGCCTTTGCCCAGCGCTTACCCGCAGCGGCCTTGAAGCGCGTATTCGCTGTCATGCTGGTCTTTGTTGCACTGCGGATGATCTGGTGATCAATGGGGCCTAGTACAGCCGCCGGATCTGAATAGCCTCTGTAGGCTGGTCTACCAATACGTCGGAAATCACGACCAGCTTGGCATCGGCAACGATACCTTCTTTTTTCCGCAATACATCAAAAGCCCGCTTCAGGGTTTTTTCAGGATCGTTACTAAAGGCAATGCGATGGGCGTAAACAGACCGGTTTAAAGCGAGCCTGCGCCGGGTCTGACTGTCGTTAGTAAACGCGAAGATGGGTACGTGCTGCGGCCGGGCCGCAGTGACGTAATCCGCGGTAAGGCCCCGGCGGGTAATGACAATGACGCCCTCCGCCTTTACCGACTCAGCCAAGGCCACGGCATGGATCGCAACGTGGAGTTTGTCGTTGTTCACCTCCAGGACTTTTTCATAGCCCAAACCTGGGAAACGTTCGGTACGATGAGCAATGTTGGCCAACTGCTCAACACAGCGGGCTGGATACTGGCCAACACTGGTTTCGCCAGAGAGCATGACCGCATCAACGCCTTCATAGATGGCGTTGGCCACATCGGTAACCTCCGCCCGTGTGGGAATCGGATTTTCGATCATGGACTCCAGTAAATGGGTCGCCACGATGCAGCGCTTCCCCTGCCGGGCGCAGGCATGCACGATTCGACGCTGCACGTTCGGCAAATCTGCAATGTCGGTTTCGATGCCCAGGTCACCGCGAGCCACCATGACGCCGTCAGCAGCAGCCACAATGTCGTGAATTTTGTTCACCCCCTCCTGATCTTCGATCTTGGCGACGATTTTGATGACGTTGCGCTTCCTGCCCAGAAACTCGCGCAGCTCTGCAACATCGTCAGGACTTCGAACAAAAGACAAGGCAATGAAATCCACCTCGTGCTCCATACCAAAAGCGATGTCTGCCCGATCTTTGCTTGTTATTGCCGGTAAATTCACTCGAACACCGGGCAAGTTGACGTGTTTGCGGCTGCCGAGGGTGCCGCCGTCAATGACTTCGCAGGTCAACTGGTGATCCTTTTTTTCCAGCACTTTGAAGTTCATCAGGCCGTTGTCCACGGTTATCACCCGACCGACCTCCACAACGTCAACAAGCTCAGTGTAATTAACGTGGATGGAGCGCTGCTCGATCATGTCGCCATCGCGAACGCTGAGGGTGACTACGTCACCGGGTTTTAATTCCATGGGGTTTTCCAGCACCCCTGTTCGTATCTCAGGTCCCTGCGTATCCAGCAGAATCGGCACCGGATAGTCCACCTGTCGATTGAGGGTTTTTATCCAGTTAATGATCTTCAGCGCGCTGGCGTGATCTGAGTGCGACATGTTAATGCGCACCACGTTCATGCCCGCTTCGTACAGGGCTTTGAGCCCCTCAAAACTGGCGGTGGCGGGTCCAATGGTGCAAATAATTTTGGTGCGTCGGTTCATGGGTGCAGCTTAATCTTCTCGGTTCGCTAAGTCATGCGACCAGAAGGTTTTTAATTGGGTACTGAGCTGGTTTGTCGCCGTTACCTGAACTCGCCAGTGGTCCGGAAAGTAGTTCTGTAGGGCCGTGCCCCCAAACCGAGGATCCACAAGGCAGAGAATACCTCGATCACTGGCACTGCGAATCAGTCGCCCCGCCGCCTGCACGATCCGGGACAGGGCAGGTTGTAAGTAGGCAATGTGACGCCCCCAACCGGGACCGTGGACATCATCAAAGTGTTGCTGAATTAGATCCTTGCCGAGATCTTTCGGCGGCAAACCAAGGCTCACAACAACAACGCCAGACAGCGTGCCAGCGCCTAGGTCAACGGATTCACTGAACACCCCTCCCATGACGATGCCAAGAACAGCCTGATCTGCGGACTGAAATTTCTTCAGCAGGGCAAGCTGCTCAGCATCGTCCATGGATCTGGTCTGCTGCAGAAACCATTCATCAGCATCGGCATGTTCCCCGAGCTGGGTGAGATACTCATAGGAAGGCATGGCAACCAGATACCGACCAGGCCGAGCTTCCTGCAGGGTTTTCAATAGTGCGTGCAGTGCCGGCAGGCTGCGCTGACGCTGCTGATAGAACGTATCAATGTCGGTAATCGCGAACACACCGAGCTGCTCGGGGTGAAAAGGTGTTTGCGCTCGCACGGCCTTATTGGTCTTGGCCGTGTCGTCACCATTGGCCGGGACTTGGCCATGCACTCGCTGAAATAAATTCAGCGGCGAAAGGGTGCCGGAGAAGCGCACTACCGCCCTGTGTTCTGACATGATTTGAGCACAGTAGTGGCTGCTGTCGATGCATTGGCGACGTATGGAACGGAACTTGGCTCGAGCCTTATCCCGGTGTTGCTGGACGGTAACGATGTCACGGTGGTGGTTGTGATCCGTCCACTTATCCGACCGGTGCCAGGCAAGTGCTGCAAAGTACAGTTCCAGCACCTCCTCGGGCAGTCGATTGTGATCAGAGCTTCCTGGGCTTGGCTCAGAGGTGACGTCTGCACCTGACGCCTCGGGCCCGGCGGCAGGCGGAAAAAGCGGTTGCGTAGCTGCCTGTGTTTGATGTTCAGGCCCGGAGGTCACTGGGGTTCGGGCCCCGGCCGATTGTTTGGCATTGCTCATCAATACCTCACAAGCCTGCAGGAACTCCAACATGACACGATCTAGAGTCTTGCTCTCGTCGTCGCTCTGCACGCACTCCAAATACCCCTGTTGGCTTGGCTTTGCCCCGGAATCCTTTCGACTCAGCACGCTTTGACTAGTGCGATTCAAAGCTGCCTGCAGCGCCTTCAGCGCCGGACGGAGGTCATGCCGGGATGCGGCCAACGCCTGGTTCAACTGATCTGCCGTGAGCGTTACCGTGAGCATGTCGCTAACCCGATGGGACAGTTGGTGGGCTTCGTCTATCAGCAATGACTGATGACCTTGATGAATAAACCGCTGGAGCCGAACGTTGGGATCAAACACGTAGTTGTAGTCACCAATAATGACGTCAGCGGTGGCAGCGCTGTCCAGGCTTAACTCGAAGGGACAAACTGCATGTTCGGCGGCAATGGATTCGATAACCCTGCGCCCCGCCAGTGGGTGCTGGTCCAAAGCAGATAATGCCCTGGGCACCTTGCTGTAATAGTCGGCTGCATTGGGGCAAAGTGCCGGGTCACAGGTCATTTGCTCCAGCGGGCAGGTTTTTTCTTTGGCGGTAATTTGTACCGCTCGCAGAGGAACAGGGGAATCCTGAGCAATTAAATGCTCCAATGCCTCCAGCGCTGC
>CAZWQK010000180.1:3631-4442 GCA_964635835.1 uncultured Pseudomonadales bacterium | reverse complement strand
CTTTCTCACTACGAGAAACTTTCCAATGGTAGTGGAGCGCGAGCGCATAAACTTCGACTGAGCGGTTTCACTGTTTAAAAGGCATTTTGAAAATAATCAGATGCCGCATAATCGTTAGTAGCTTCTCAGCTTTCTTTATTGTTGCGGCGATCTAGTTGGAAAAACCTTCCTAAATGTCAGATGCTCAGTGTTGGGGCTTTTTAGTGGCTGCTCAGTTAGGATGTGCTAATGGATGATCATAACCTCACGAAGCAGCTTTCAGGGCGTCTTGCAACTCATAAGACGGAAAAAGACCCACACACGGTTCTTTTTTTGTTGCCGCCAAATATTGAATTCTCCGATTTCATAGCACCGCCTTCTAATATCTGCACAATCCAAAAAGGTGACCGCCAATTTGGTTCAGTTATCACAGACATTCCCCTAGGTGTGATTTCATTAAGCGCGTATTTGAAATAATTCGTCAACCTAGAGTCCGATTGTATTGATTTTAATGTTGAACTTAATAAAGAAACAGAATTCGATTACGAAGACTTTGCCTTGTATTTCGCAGACAAGATGCGGTGTCTTCTGCGAGACGATTACGCGCCAGACTATATCGCCATATCGTCGTTGTTTACCCCTGTATATCAAAGCATTATCGATCTTGCCGCTCTCTCGCGTGAGCTGTTCCCACAATCCGTGATACTTGTCGGTGGCAATTTGCCAACGTCAATGTATCGAGAAATCCTTTGTGACAGCCTTGCCGTCGACGCGGTGTGTTACTGTGAGGGTGAGTTACCCTTTCTAAAACTCATTCAGGCCACTGACAAAG
>CAZWQK010000180.1:593-3621 GCA_964635835.1 uncultured Pseudomonadales bacterium | reverse complement strand
GTGGGTGACGATGAGGAGTTGTCAAACGAAAATTCTAGTTACTCGCATGACTTTATCTGGGACTTGGATGAAATTCCGTTCCTTGATTATGAAATGCTGGACTTGGAAGGATACAAGTTAAATCCAACCTCGTCACGCTACAGTGTTTCTGACAAATATGAGATAGATTCCGACACTGACGATCAAGAACCGCTGGAAGATGCCAGAGGGCGAGACGTTTCTGGAGAAGATGATGACCTTATCTCCATGCCGATAATGACATCACGCGGGTGTCCATTTAAATGCACATTTTGTGCTTCTCATGCGGCTCATGGCCGTTCGATGCGATACCATTCGGTCGATCGAGTTAAAGAAGACTTGGAGCTCATGAAGTCATCCTATGGTCTAACCGGGGTTGTTATCCAAGACGATCACTTCATGGCCGGTAAGCGGCGTCCCTACGAGGTTGTTGAGGAAATCGGCAATCTGAACCTCGATATGTTTTTCCAGAATGCCCTTGCCATTTATGCCTTGGACAGAGAGTTCCTTGAGTTGCTCAAGCAGGCCGGTGTGGATGAACTAGTGCTTCCTGTCGAATCAGGCAGCATGCGGGTGCTACGAGATGAGATGCGAAAGCCGTTGAAGCTTGAACGTATTCCTGAAGTCGTAAGCGATTGTCGTGACATCGGTATATACACAGACTGCAACATCATCATAGGCATGCCTGGCGAGACAAAGAGAGACATCAAAGAAAGCCAGGAGTTTTTGAAGTCAATCTATGCTGATTGGTTCAGGATCTTCATGGCAACGCCGACTCCTGGAAGCGAAATGCATGAAAAGGCGTTGACTAACGACTATTCCAAGGTGGCTCCAATTAGGGCTAATTATAAACGTGCCGTAATTGAGACAGAGCATATGACGCCTGAGTATGTGCAGTTCATGACTTATTATATGAATATCGAACTTAATTTCGTTCACAATTCAAACATGCGACTTGAGCGATATCTCACGGCTTTGGAAGGGTTTAAGAATGTTATCAATGTTAAACCAGACCATGCCGTTGCACACTACTTTGCCGCAAAAGCGCTTGAGGGTTTGGGAAAACCATTGGAGGCTTCAAGTCACTTGCAGATGGCTAGGGATTTTGTCGCCGATACCACCTTTTGGGACGTTTTTATCAACGATTTCAATTTGGAGTTGCCGTTATCCAAAACACGTTCGACGGCGTCTCAATCGTTAGGAATTCAGCTTTAGGGACGGGAATCGGCCCATTTGAATTACACATCGGACTTGGTTGCACCTGATTTAAAAGACAAACCTAATCACATTCACTTTTATGTCCTCAATTGTATTGCCAAACTTCGTGCAGAAAGCTGCTATGTTGCTTGACTGGTTATTTACTGAGCGAGGGAAGATCAGCGTGCAAATCTGCTCAGGATCCTAAAGTCCTGTAACGACCGACCCTGGCTATATCGGCGGTGTCCCCAAGGGCAGGCGCGGGCGCGGCGCCGCAGGCAGGGTTGCTGTGTTTGGCCTGCTCAAGCGCGGCAACAAAGCCTAAAAGGCGATCGTTCCGAACGCCAGGACGCAGACCCTGCTGTCGATCATCCACGAGAAGGTGAAACCTGACAGCATCGTCTACACGGACACTTCGGGGCCTACAATGCACTGGACATTTCCGACTTCCACCACCGCCGGATCAACCATTCAAAGCTCTTTGCCAACAAGCGAAACCACATCAACGGGATCGAGAATTTCTGGAACCAGGCCAAGCGGCACATGCGCAAATACAACGGCATCAAACCAGACAATTTCCACCGGTTCCTGAAGGAGTGCGAATGGCACTTCAATGGAGGAAACCATGCGGATCTTCTGAAATAACTGAAATCATGGTATAGACACACCAAATGCTAACCTTTAGCTACTTCAGCACCATTAAATATTATAGAGCTTGATAAAGGTTGGACATCTTACACTTCGTTGGTTTTATAAAATGAGACATTCAGCATGACCACCCCACCGCTAGAAAACGGCTTTATCTCGATCAATGAGAACATCCTACCATCAGATGTCACAGCGGCTCTATCCGAGGTCTCGGTTATCGATGTGGCAGCGGCGATGTTGATGGATTCTGGATTGAGCGAAATAGAAGTCGAGATTGCCGACTTGCACAATGAACTTGCCAAGCAAAAAAAGAGCGCGCTCTCCAATGAGACGCTTGCCGGTCTGTTTGACGGTGTCGCCCTGCAGGTTGTGTTGCCGCGGACCGGTGAGGAGGATCCAGGCATATTCTTTGACGACCACGTTGTTCAAGCAAGTGAATGGGCCAGCGGGCAAAAGCTTATGGGTTCGCCAATCACCTACATATCGGATGTACCGATGGATTATCGGCTGACGCCGGTGCCGGGAAGCCGCCATCAGGAGTTGCTGGACGAATTGCTGATGCGCGACATGCCCGGGTGGTTCATGCCATCACTTATCGGATTGGGAATTGACGATGCGCTTGGATTGGTTGAGCAACTGCCGGACAATGTATCCCTTGTCGGTTTCAATGACGGGTGGCCAATTGTTTTGCAACATGCGCGGTTTTTCTCCGCCCTGTGTAATGACCGCGCGTTCTGGTTCACTGGCATCACAAGTGAAACTTCAGGGGTGGGTTTCTGCCTGCTGACTGATGATCAGGGTAATTTGGTCCTGGACCGAAAGCCTTATGATAGCATGCAGCCGAACGACGTTCAGGGTTTACTCATTGCGTCACGCTGAATTGAAGTGGATTGAGCATTGAACGACGCGCTAGAAAAAATATTGGCAGGCGAGCAAGCGTTTGAACCGTCCACTGGACCAGGTCCTAAAAGCCTCTCTGTCGTGAGCGAGCGTACATTGGCTGTTTACGGTCTTGGAGAATGCGCACACTGGTTTCATGAAATCGGTATGAAACGGTTTGGCATTACCCCTGTGATCGCTCTTGACAGCAAGCCCCCGGGGAGCGATTGGTGGGGCGTTGAAACCATGACGGCGGAACAGTTCGTATCGTCATCTGGTTTGTTTG
>CAZWQK010000180.1:0-583 GCA_964635835.1 uncultured Pseudomonadales bacterium | reverse complement strand
CCGCGTTGTACAGCAGCGCAACGCGCCCAACGCCTTGCCCATACACGGCGTCAAGAAACACTTCTGGGTACAGCTCAGGGCTTGTGGACACTCCGAAAAGCAGAGGCTGAAGGCTCGCATCGAAGTTATCGTCAGTGTCGGCACACGTGCAACTTTCAATGCCATCAAAGCTAACCTCGAGGACCTTGGCCTGCGACGGGTGCATTACCTTCATGATTTTTATGAATTCCAGAGCTTCTTCGTCTGGGATGCTGATGAAATCGCCAGCCGAATGCGGGACAATAAAGAAAAATTCAGGAAAGTGTTTCCGCTCCTTGCAGATGATCTCAGCAGGGATATCTTTTGCAAATTGACGCAGGTGCACATAACGCGCATGCCGCTCGACATTCCGGCATCGCCAAGGGACGAGCAGTATTTTCCAAGTGATGTGCCATTGTCGAAGGGCCACCGCACCTATGTATGCTGCGGTGCCTATGACGGTGAAAATGTCAGGCTTCTAGGGCAAAAGCTGGGCCGGACCAAAGAAATTTTATGTTTTGAACCCGAGCCGTTGATTTATTCCGCACTAGCGGACTGTGCGCGA
>CAZWQK010000179.1:0-4444 GCA_964635835.1 uncultured Pseudomonadales bacterium | reverse complement strand
CAATGAGTTGATCAGAGCCAATGATCAGGCCAGCGGCCAAATGATTCTGCACAGCCATTGTCAGCGCCTACAAAGGAAAATACCGGTCTGACTATCTGGATATCGTGGCTGGCCGCCTTTGGTAAACCGCTAGCGCTTGGCCATCAGCAACAGCGTCATGTGGGGCACCGTCAGAGCCGCCAGGGCAACAAAGGTGTAACGCAATGTGGACGCATCTAACTCACTGACAAGGGTTGCTGCCGGGCTGCCCCCGGCAACTGGCTGCGAAATGACCAAAAGACCGACACACACCAGGACTACGCTTGAAAGTCCGTAGAGGCCAAGGGCCGATGACGAAGGAATCCGCTGCTGCCAAAGGCGCAGATGAAACGGGCTGTGCAGACACGCAAAGTAGCAGGCGAAGGCTGCCAGGGGCCCGCTCAGAGTGCAGGCTGCCGCGTAGCAGATCAGCAGTAGTCCGCTAGGGCTGCGTCCCCGTACCCACAGCGCTGCGCACCATGCCGTGGCGGGAATCGCCAGCAGTCCGAAACCTGCAGTCAGCAGATCAAGATCCGCTATGCCGGTGATGATGCTGAAAAGCTGGCTGACTTGATCTCGTGCGGTTAGGCAGGGCAAGCCGACGATGGCGGCACCCCAAGCCAGCTTCTGTCCGAGACCAGCGCTGGGCCAGTCCGAGTCGCCAAAGTGGTAGGCCGAGTAGATTAAGAAACCCGCCAGGAACACCAGCGGCAGTGTTAGCCAAACCAAAACCGTTAGCACAATCAGGCCTAGATACCCGCCCACGGCCCAAGCCAAAGCCGTGCCGGGATAGCGATGGCCCATGATGTACAGATCGAAGGCGCCGTGGGGCAGGCCTGCCACTAAGATGACCAGGCACAGCAGGCCCAAAAAACCGGCGTGTTCGGTGCCAAAAACCGGCACCAAGGCGCTAACCAGCAGGCAGGCCCCAAGGAAAACGCGAAAGGGCTTAAGCGCTAACGGCATGACTAAGGGCCTGTCGGATAAAGGTGCCCTTGGGCAGCGCTGTCATGACCTGAAGGTAATCGCCGGGTTGGGCTTTGTCCGTTAAAAACCTGATCAGCGCGTCGCTGGGCACCTGCTGGAACAGACGCAAAAAAATGCCGCCTGCACGCTCTGGATAGCGCTCCAGAAATCCAATAAATACCGCGTCAAACCACCGGCTGAGTTCAGATCGTGCGCCTGGAGGCGCAGCAAAGTTCCCGTCTAATAATGCCCTGGCCTGACGCTCGGCCTGATCCTGGGCATGAGGGTAGCAGTAGCCCGTGGATGGTTTCGTGGTGTCTGCGTGCAGGCCCAGGGGGATAACGCGCTTGTGACCGCGCTGCTGCAGATTGGGTGCCCGGCGGGGCATGGGGATGACACCCTGTTCCGTTCGCGTGATCTGCCAGTGGTCCAGGCCGAAGCGAGTTTGCAGATATCCCCTAAGCTCCCGGCGATACTGCTCATCCTCCAACAGGCTCATAGAAAAGTGGGTGGTCTCCACAAGTGCGCGACGGCGGCTGAAGGGCAGCACGTAGAAAAAGTGAATGTCTCGGGCAGCCGGGGCAAAGTCCATAAGGGTGACGGTGCTGGGGTCAAAAACGTCCTGATCCGTCTGGATTTCCCAGCCCATAAAATGCTGGAGCAGGGTGCCGTCGGGAATGTCGGTGGGGCGGGTATCAATGACCCACGGGGTGCGAATGCGATCTTTACCGGATGTCACGGTAACGTCCTCGTCGCAGGCATCCACCCGATCGGCGCGGGCACCAAGGCGCAGGCTGACCGCTTTGGAGTCGTTAATGATGTCCTGGGCAATTTCGTAAAAGCGTCCGCTATCAACCCGCACGTAAGGAGTTTCGGTACTGCTGCAGGTGTGGGTATGACCCGCGTGGCTCACGCTCCAATGCTGCCATCGGTGGGTAATGGCCTGGTCGAAAGGGCTGGCACCCTGCTGCCAGTAACACCAGGTTTTGTCCTGAGCGTAGCTTGGGCGCGGTTCTAAGACCAACGCATGGTGCAAGGGCGATGGCCCCTGACTTTGGGCCAGGGCGCAGGCAAAGGACAGCCCGGCCATGCCGCCGCCGAGAACGACGACATCGGGATCGGTTTGGCCCGGATGGGGTTTTATCATGTCGGTCAGGCGGTAAAGCGTCGGGGGTCTAAGGCCTGATGCAAATACCGAGGATGCTCGACTTTGCCAATGAACTGGGTGCTGGAACCCTCCCTCAAGCGCTGCACGAACAGATCGGCAATCAGCCAACATTTCTGGTCAGCTGGGATCACTGTGCGCTGCTGCCAATAGTCCTGGGGGTTCGCAACGATCTTATCGCCTATGGCTTGATACAGCCGCGCTGCCACTTTAATGGCGTGGCGCACGGCTCGCGGCAGGTAGCCGTAACCCATGGACGCGCTGGCATAGTACTCATCGGCAATGCCCAGCAAGCGGGTGGCGCCGGTGTAAGCACGCTGCCGCTGGATTTGATCCGCATCTAGCAGGCCACGACATGTTACCTGGCCGGGCGTGAGATCCGCGGGGATGTAGATACGCCCGCGCTCGGCGTCCTCCAAAATGTCGCGAGCCACGTTGCTCATTTGCATGGCCACCCCTAAGTCCACGGCAAAGGGCAGGGCGCGTTTGTCGTGAACGCCAAAGATATGACAC
The DNA here is from genome assembly GCA_964635835.1 of uncultured Pseudomonadales bacterium. Classification (GTDB taxonomy): domain Bacteria; phylum Pseudomonadota; class Gammaproteobacteria; order Pseudomonadales; family Azotimanducaceae; genus UBA4421. Next base: position 1,782 of record CAZWQK010000179.1, on the reverse strand, counting down.
ATCATTAACCCGACGGTAGAGGCTACGCCATAAGCGAAGCGCACCAAATCATCCACGCTTTGCAGCTGTCTGGGATATTGATCCTCGATGAGCGTATCGATGAAATCCACCACCAGAGTTGTCGGGATGCTGAATTGCTGCTGCAGGGCCAGCATGTCCTGGACGGCCAGGTCGCGACTCTCGCCGCAGCAAATGTCCTGACGGATGCCTAACAGCTGATCGTGGTTGATTCCCGCAGGTCCGGCATCTGCCAGATCGTCAAGTTCTCGGCAGAAGGCATAAAGCCTTGCCACAGCATCGTAGCGCTGACGCGGCAGAAACCTCGCCGCCAGAGAAAAGGTTCTGGCGTGGGCCTTGAACGTTGATTTTGCTTGGCTTAACGGGTCTGACATTGCATGGTCGAAACAGTTGAATGAGTGTCTTCGAGTAAAAGTTGTTCCACGACTTTGGCGGAACTGAGTACTCCGGGGACACCTGCACCCGGATGCGTTCCTGCGCCGACAAAGTATAGGTTGTCGAAATCCTCGGCTCGGTTATGAAAGCGAAAAAACGCAGACTGAGTAAAAATCGGCGCAATAGAAAAGCCGGCACCCCACTGAGACTGATACTGCGCGGCAAAGTCGGTGGGGTCGAAGTCGAAGCACACCTGTAGATGCTCGCGCAGGTTGGGCAGGGTTCTGGTCTCTAAAATGTCCAGCACCCGCTCTTTAACCTGGTTTTTTACCTGATCCCAGTCGTCGCGCTGCAAATTAGGCACCGGAGCCAGGACATAAAAAGCATCCTTGCCCTCGGGCGCCAGGGCAGGATCTGTGGCGGTTGGTCGGTGTAAATACAAACTTAAATCGTCGCCTACCTCGCCGCCGTCGAAAATACGCTGCAGCAGTTCCTGGTAGCTGTCACCAAAAATGATGGTGTGGTGCTCTACGTCCTCGTATTTGCGGTCGGTGCCAAAGTAAAGCACGTAGAGACCCATAGAGTACTTGAGACCGTCGATACGCCGGTCGGTCCAGGTTTTGCGGTGGGCTTTGTCGATCAGGTGTTTGTAGGTGAAGGCTGGGTCGCCGTTACAAATGATGCGATCCGCGGACAGGGTGGTGCCGTCCTCCAGTACAACGCCGGTGGCTCTGCCATTTTCGATGGTGATGTTGCTAACGCTCTCACCCAGTCGGATGTCGATGCCCTGTTCTTGCATGAGCTTGCCCAGGGCCTTGACCAGGGCACCGGTTCCGCCTCGCGGAAAGTGAACACCCCAGCGCCGTTCCAGATAGTGGATCAGCGAATAGATGCTGGTGGTGGAAAACGGATTGCCGCCTACCAGCAGCGGCTGAATGCTGAAGGCGCGGCGCAGCCGGTCATCCTTGAGATAGCGTTTAGTGAACTGCCAGACCGTTCGATAGCAGCCCAAGCGAATCAAGTCCGGCACCTGCTTAAGCATGAACCAGAGCTTGTTAAACGGAACGTGGGCTAGCTGACTGAACCCAACATCAAAAATTTTCTCTGAGTGGGCTACGAGCTTTTTGTAGCCCTCCACATCCGCTGGATTAATCCGTCGAATCTCGGCCAGGGTATCGTCCAGGGTGCCGCCGTAGTTCAAGTGGCTGCCGTCGTTGAATTCGTATCGATACCACGGGGTAACCGGCAGAATTTCCACGTAGTCCTCGATTTTCCGGTCAAATAGCTCGAACAGTTCTGCAAAAAGAAACGGTGCGGTGATGACGGTGGGCCCGGCGTCAAAAACAAAGCCGTCCTGGGTAAAGGTCTGGGCCCTGCCGCCAAGCTGAT
>CAZWQK010000178.1:0-4457 GCA_964635835.1 uncultured Pseudomonadales bacterium | reverse complement strand
TGAATTTGTGGACCTTTTGCTTTTTTACGCGCGCATGGGCGCGCGGTATATCCGCTTGGATGCCATTGCCTACTTGTGGAAACGGGCTGGAACCACCTGCATGAGCTTGCCGGAAACCCACATGGTGGTTCGGATTCTCCGTGGTCTGATTGATGTGGCGGGCTTGCCCATCGTGCTGATAACCGAGACCAATGTGCCTCACGAGGAAAACGTAAGCTATTTCGGTGCCGGCAACGAAGCTCACATGGTGTATCAATTCAGCTTGGCGCCCCTGCTGTTGTTCAGCTATTTATTTGGCGATGCCCGAGCCTTGAGTAACTGGACCCGGCAGCTGCAGCCGCCGCCGTCTGGCTGCAGCTTCTTTAACTTTATTGCTTCTCATGACGGGATCGGTTTACGTCCCCTGGAAGGACTCATGCCGGAACAAGACATTAAGGCATTAATTGACGCGGTACATGAGCGCGGGGGGTTAGCCTCCATGCGTACCGCCGAACATGGTGAAGATCGCGCTTACGAGTTGAATATTGCTTTATTCTCGGCCTTCAGTGGCCTGCCACACAGCGTTGAAGCGTTCATTGCCGCGCACCAGTTGCTGCTTGCTTATCAAGGCGTGCCCGGCATTTACTTTAATGCCTTGGTGGGTTCGCTGAATGACCATGCAGAAATGGAAAGCACCGGGCGAACCCGGTCAATCAATCGCGGGCGCTGGGAAGCAAATGCCCTGACCAAGGTCCTGTCGGACCCCACTACTCATCATGCCCAGGTGTTCACCGGCTTGGCTGGGAGCCTGCGGCTGCGCGCAGAACAGCCGGCGTTGCAAAGTGATGCTAGCCAGCGATTTGTAGACGGCGGAGATAGTTACCTGGTGCTGCTGCGGGAAACTTCTGGCCAGCGCTTGTTGGTGGTGGCTTCTTTTGCGCAGCAAGATCAGCACATCCCGTGGCCAGCCACCATTGGTGGCACGGTGTTGGCAGCGGCAGACCTGCTCACCGGAATTAAGCTGACGCCGGGGGAACCCATACTGATGCAGCCCTGCCAGGTGATGTGGCTGGAGCTAACCTAGGGCCACAGCTTTCGGGTTGTCGGTAAGTGCGAATTGTGCGTAGTCCTGTTCGACGATTTGCGCCAGGTCGGCGGGCGCCGTTGGGTAGACGCTAAGCACCCGATTCCACGACGGTACGTAGGGCAGTTCTTGGCCAGTGCATAAGTATTCCTGGCCTGCGGTAAGCACGTTATTCGCGAAGGTCTCCACGGCTCGCTCTTCGGCGTCGCGATCAAAGTCCAGGCCGTTAACGATGGCGTCGTGGTTGTAGGATTCGATCAGATCCAGGGCTATTCGTAGGTAGGCGGCTTTTACCGTGCGCACGGTTCCAGTCTCAAAGACCGTGCCGAATGTTGCCATGATCCGATACAGCGCCATGCCGATGTCGGCGCTCATGCGAGAGAGCCCGCGCGAGCGGTCGTCAGCGGAGAGTTCCTGATGCTTGTGATCGTAGTTGTCGGCAACCTCAATTTGGCACACCTGCTTGGTGGAGTAGTTGCGAAACACCTCGGTTAGGATGCCTATTTCCAGCGCCCAGTCTGCTGGAATCCGCAGGGTTTTTAGCAGTTCCACCCGCATGGCGAATTCACCGGCTAAGGGGTAGCGAAAGCTATCCAAGTACTCCAGGAAATCCTGATTGGGGAATACGCGCTTCATGGCTCGAACCAATGGCGATACCAGTAGGCGGCTGACTCTGCCGTTGAGTTTGCCTTCTGCCACTCGTGCGTAAAATCCCTTGCAAAACTGGTAGTTGAACTGTGGGTTGGCAACGGGATAGAGCAGCCGGGCTAACAGCGACCGGTTGTAGGTAGTGATGTCACAGTCGTGCAGTGCAACGACCTTGATGTTGGGTAAGGACTGGACGAAGCCAAAGCAGTACCAAACGTTGCAGCCCTTGCCAAGATCGGTTGGCGCCACACCTTGGTCTTGCAGCCGGTGCTGCAGTGCTTTGGCGCGAGGCCCGTCGTTCCAAATCACGGTGTGGGGTATCTGCAGGTCGCTGAAGTACCCTAGGGCGTGCTGATACTCGCTCTCGGTCGCTCGATCCAAACCAATAACCACATGATCAAGGTACGTTGCCCCATTGAGCACGTCGATGATGTTGGCCAGTGCCTGATGAGACAACTCGGAATAAAGGCAAGGCAGAATTAAGGCCATGGGGCTGTGTTGGCTGAACTCGTGAAGCTCCTCCTCTAGGGACTCCAGGCTTCGAGTTTTGAGGTTGTGCAGCGTCGTAACGGTGCCGTTTTGAAAGAAGTCGCTCATTGTCTTTGGCTCCTGGGTGCTGTTTTCGCTGCATTGGCGGAGTCGGTAGAAATGCCCAGAATGTCGCTTAGGGCGACCAACCACGGTTCGTGGCCGGCGGCGGTGCAGTGGTGAAGGGCGTGATGATTGAAAGGTAAATACTCACCGTCGCTTCCGGGGAAGAGCACGGCCAAGTCCGCGGCGGCGAGCATCTCCAGATCGTTTGCAGCGTCACCGCAGGCAATCACTGTTGGCAGGCCGGTGTTGTGATGAAAGTGCTGGAGGATTTTCCCCATGGCCGTGGCCTTGGAGCAGTGGGCATCCAGCACGGTCTGAAAGCGCCCGCCTTGAACCACCTGGAGTCCGATAAAACCCAGTATCTCGCTGAATCGCTCCAGCGCACCGGCCGAGTCCTCCCATACCAAGGGCACGCTGGCAGCGCGCTGTTTGGCGTCAAGGGCACCGGCTTTATCTAAACCGGTAATAGCCTGAAGCTCCTCGCAGCTAATATCGCGAAAGGTTCGGTAACTGAGTTCATGCTCTTCGCGGATGTGGTCCAGCAGGTCATAAAGCTCACTGGCGGGGCGGCCAAACAGCTCGGGCTCCTGATTGGATGGCCAGAACAAGCCGGTGCCGTTTTCGATGATGCAGGGCGATGGAAATTTCCGGGCCCTGTTCAATGCAGACATCTCTCGATGGGTTTTGCTTGAGGCGGGGATACAGATGCATCCGTACTCATGCAGAGCGTCCAGTGCGCGTCCAGCGCCTTGGATGTCATAGTCGTCGTCCAGTAATGTGCCGTCCAGATCCGTAAACACCAGCCAGCGCGCGGCAAAACGCTTCATCTGACTTTGTATATTGTTCAACGCCGTTAGCCGTTTTATTCACTCTTTTTGCACCGAGCAAATTGCGTGCCAGATTCCTGAGCCGGTTCTGGGTATTCCTGCCCGGGCAGCGGGCTGATACGCACCGATAGCTGGCAAATATCCTGTGTTCGCGCACCGCGGTGGTGCGCTATGGATCACGACCCAGGGTGCCCGGCGAAAAGGCCGGGCGCGTCGCCTCCTAAGGTTGAGATTCGGCTTCGGGCTAGGTCGTGCGGATCAGGTCGATAATCACCTGCGCGACTTGATCCGGCGCATTTTCCTGCACGAAGTGGCCGCCACCCTTGATGGTCGTGTGCGGCAGTCCTTTAGTGCCGGGCACCTGCTGCAGAAATTGGGTCTCGCCGCCCCGAGTGACCGGATCGTTATCGGCAAAGGCACACAAGAAAGGTTTGTCGAAGGTCCTAAAAAACTCCCAAGCCTTGCCTTGAGCCTCTAAGGACGGTGACGTGGGCAGGGTTGGTACCTGACTCGGCATCGCCCTCGGCCCCATTTTGTAGCTGGGGTCTGGAAACGGTGCGTCGTAGGCTTTAGCGAGATCCGTTGGGAACGGGGATGTTACGCCCGCTCGATTGAGCAGAAATTTCACGAGTTGAACCGGCGCAGATGGGGGCTGCAGCATCATCGACATCATCATGCCAATAGGCAGATCCTCAGTTTCCCAGCACCACTTTTGCCAATAAGCGAACTTGCTGGCGGGGTGGGAACCGTCTCCCATGCTGCTTACGGCCCGCTGCATTTGCAGCAGATTTGGCGTGGGCTGATTGTTGCGAAAATCTTCAATCTGGGCGACCAGGCCTTCTGGCGCTTCTGGGTTGTAAGGCAGCCCGGTGTTGGAAATGACTACCCGATCAAAGCGCTGGCTGTGATTGACCACAAGACGCAGGCCTACCAAGCCGCCCCAGTCCTGACCAAAGAAGGTGATGCCGGAAAAGTCGTTGGCCTCCAACCATTGGCCGAGCCAATCCACCTGCAGCTCGTAGCTATAGTCCTCTCGGGCTGCGGGTTTGTCCGATTTGCCGTAGCCCACCAGGTCCGGTGCGATTACCCGCATGCCCGCCTTGGTCAGGTGTGGGATCACGTGGCGATACAGATAGCTCCAAACCGGTTGGCCGTGCATCAAGAGCACTATGGGGCCATCGGTAGGGCCTTCGTCTATGTGGTGGATGCGCAGATCACTGCTGTCTTGAGTTTTGACAGTGGTATAGCAGGGGCTAAAGGGGTAGTCCTTTAAGCCCGCAAAGCGGTGATCGGGGGCTCGCAGAATTTTCATGATGCCGCCGTGT
>CAZWQK010000177.1:0-4489 GCA_964635835.1 uncultured Pseudomonadales bacterium | reverse complement strand
ACGTTGTCGCCGGCCATGTGGAGGATGCCGGGCACCTGCTAGAAGACTCGGTTTCAGCTACCCGAGCCTTTAGATCCAGGGATTTTCACTAGCGAAAGCCTTCTTACCAAAGCCCTCTCATCATAGCCCTGCCGGGCTCGACTTTTCTTTTTATGGGGCTATCCCCGTCAGTCCTTATCCCCGCCCCTACGTCTGTCAGCGCTTGCTTTATGTCTATCTGCCCGCGCCGCTCTCGCTGCCGGCGCGAACCGCTTTGCTCGTCACCTGAGATTCTGCGGGTACATTGCCTTCGTAGCGCAGGGTAGTAAAACCAAAAAACATTTCGTGCATGGTCTGTAAGCCAAAAAATACCGGTCGCGTTGGGTCTGGATTACCCGGATTGCGGTCGGAGTTGTCCATGGCTCCCTGGGCAATGAGTTTTGACCCTGCCGGTAAAAACAGCGGCTCTTGCAGCCGATAGCTAAACTGCCAGTTGAAGTCATATTTGGGTACCGACAGCAGAAGCTCCGACGAGCCGTCCGGGTATTCGGCGGTATAGCTCATGTATTTGCCGCGAAAGTGCATGTGCGGGGTCATCTGGTACAGGTAAGCGTCTTTCTCGATGAGCTGTTCCCCTCGCAGCTTGTGCTCTTTTGCCCCTGGCGGAATGATGAATCGGCGCTGACCGGCCACACCCCCAGACATGACGTAGGCTGGCGGTTCGTCGTGGAGAAACAAACCCACTTGAGTCGCATCCACGGTTTCTTTGCCTGAGGTGGTGTAGTGCATCTGCAGCAGCAAATTAGCGCCTGCAGGTATCAGGCGACCGCTGTTGTCCGCGAAGGCATCTGGCTGCCGGCCAGGGGCAAAGCCGCCCAGATTTTCGCCCTGATCTTCCGCCTCTTTCGCTGCGCTTTTATCTGCAGGGCTGGATAAATAGGCAATCACATGATGCAGCACCTGGCGATCACCGGGTACGAACTCCATGCCGCTAATCCACACATCACGGTCTAAATTTAATTCCACCGGTATGTAGCGATAGTCGATGACCCCGGTAGCGGGAATCTTTTGGGGCGGCACATCCAACACGATATCCGGCTCTCCCAGGGCAAACTTGGGATCATTGAAGGTTAATGCCTGCAGAGGATCCGCCGCGCCATCTTGGGGGGCACCCTGATCGATCCAATGAATCAGCTGCTGTTTTTCCCGCGTTGTCAGGCCTGCGACGTTCTGAAAGGTTTTACCCACATGATGGTCAATCTGGCCCGGTGGCATGCGCCGCGTCATCACTACCTCGCGCATCATTGGCGACCAGCCTCGGACCATGGTGTGACTGGACATAGACCAGGGCGCAATAGCGCCATCGCGGTGGCAGCTCACGCAGTTGCGTTCCAAAATAGGCACGATGTCCTGGGTATAAGACACGTCGCCCAGGCTCGCGTACTGCAGCTTGGGGCCCCTGGCGGCGCCTTCTTGAACTGACGCTAAGGCGGCTTTATCTGTCAACTTTGTGAGGACGTTTGCCAGAGTGTTCACACTACCGCGATGCAGCAATGTCATGGCCTCAGGATCAATCACCAGCACTTCACCGAGGGTCTCAACCCCCAGACTTTTCGCCACCATCTGACTTTCGTCCATTAGCACCGGTAACGTTACCCCAACCCCCTGCAGTCGCTTGGCAACGCTCTCACGCTCATCACCACTCACTGGGTTTAGGATCCAAAACTGTGCCTTTGTGGAATGTGCCTGAGCTAATTTAGACAGCGCTGTGACCGAACCATCCGTACCCAAACCGTCGCCCCCGTTGACCAGCATCACCACGGCGGGGTGATCGCCAAAGTAACTTAGCTGATGAAACTTGCCAGTGTGATCCAGCAGCGCGAAATCGCCAATGCGATCCGCCGCAAAACCAACAGGCACCAGGAAAAGCGCAAATAAGGAGGCCAATAGGCGTCTCAGAAATATCATGTGTTGTGCCTGCGATAGAGGATAAAAAGTAGTTTCGGATCCTGTCCGGCGAAAACCGTTAACGTTAACCTTTGTTATATAGCACAATCGGGCTTTCGCGCTGAAGCAAAACCAGCCGTCTATTCCTGGAATTACTCGATGTCGTTTAACGTTGGATCATGGCTCGTGACTTACCGTATCGCGCTCAGCGCGGTAGCCGTCGTCGTGGCCATGACCCTGACCTGGGGCATTCAATACAGCACGTTCGATGGCTCCCCGGAAGCAGTGCTGGCTGAAGGTGATCCCTACAAAGCCGAGGTCGATCAGGCCAAAAAAGACTTTCCGCCCAGCACCTCCCTGCTTTTCGCATTTCAGGTGGAGGGCGATATTTTCAACCTTACCACCCTGTCCGCTATCGACGAGCTTACTCGGCGCTATATCGAGGTGGACTCGGCTCTGGCCGTAGGTTCAATCCTGAACTATCGACTCAACGAATCCGACAAAAACACCTACGGTCGCACCTATCTCATCCCGGACCTGCAAACCCTGGGCCCGGAGGATATGACCGAGATTCGGGACATTGCCCTTGCCGACACCGACCTGACCCGAAACTTGCTCTCTTCCAGCGGCGATTTCTCCATCGCCACCATTAAGTACAAACTCAGTGAGGACACCTCCCAGACCCGGATCGCGCTCGCTGAATCTGCCGTCGCGCTGCGGGATTCCCTGCGCGCCAAGTACCCAGACCTGGACATCTATGTGGTGGGTGGACCACTGTTTGAGCGGGACAGCCAAATCGCCTGGGACAAAGACAACCGAGTGCTGTTTCCGCTGGTGATGACCGTGGGGTTACTGCTGCTGTGGTTCTGTCTGCGCTCGATTTTGTCGTCCCTGAGTTTGTTTGTGCTGACCGCGGTCACCCTTCTGGTCACCCTGGGCACCCACGCCTGGCTGGGCATTGCGTTGAATCAAATATCCCGACTGGGTCCCCTGGTAGTCGCGGTAATTGCCATGGCCGACGGCATTCATATTGTCTCCGTCTATGCTCAAGGGCTACTGCGCGGCCTGGACAAAGAAACCGCCATGATAGAGAGCCTCAACATCAACTTCAGGCCCATTGCCCTGGCGACCATCACGACGACCATGGGTTTCTTGAGCCTTAATTTCAGCTCCGCCCCGACCATTTACGGTTTCGGTAACATCATCGCCATCGGCGTGTGCTGGGCATTTGTCTTTACGATAATGCTGGTTCCCGCCATGGTGCTGATGCTGCCCGTTTCCCGGGTGCCTAAGCCTTTGGCCATCGGTGGCTTTATTGCAGCCATGACGCGCTTGGCAGAACACCGTGAGCGCCCGGTATTTTGGGGCAGCCTCGGCTTGATTGTGCTGACCTTGTGCCTGCTGCCTTTGAATACCCTGGACTCAGATCGCTTCGCGTTCATTGACCAAGATTCCGACGCCAGGCTTGTGATTGATGCCCTGGGCGAAAAAATCGGTAACGACCAAGCCTTGGTGTACATCGTACGCAGCGAGGGCTACTACGGCATCACCGCGCCGGATTTTTTGCATGACGTAAACCGTTTCACGCTGTGGCTAGAACAGCAGCCAGAAACCAGTTTTGTGGCCAGCTACACCGACTACCTCAAAGCGCGCAACAAGGCCGACAACCATGACGACGAGGCTTTTAACGTCGTGCCCGAGGATCAGCTCACGGTCATCGACTATTTGGTGGGGTATCAGCTGGTACAGGAAATTGAGCCCAGTTTGCAGCCCATCTTCAACGGCGACTACTCGGCTGTACGCTTGGTGGTGGCTACATCCAACCTCAGCAATCGCGACATCTTGGATTTTGCAGACAACATCGACAACTGGGCCAAGGCCAATGTGTCGCCCGACTTCACCATCACACGGGGCGATAACGCGATCTTGTTTGCCCGTATCAGCCAGACCATCAGCTGGGAGTTGATGCGCGGATTCTCCCTGAGTTTTCTGCTCATCACCCTAACCATGGTTATCGGTCTGCGCAGCATTAAGTACGGCTTGCTAAGCATTCTGCCGAACCTATTTCCTGCCACCATCGTCTTTGGATTTTGGGGGCTGTTTGTGGGTAATCTCAGCCCCTATACCCTGATGTTGTTTTCCATAAGCATAGGGCTGGTGGTGGACGATTCCGTGCATATTCTCAGCAAGTACATCAGTGCTATGCGCGATGGGGCCACGCCAATAGAGGCCGTGCGCTACTCTATCGACAAAGCAGGCTCTGCCATCACCATCACGACCTTGTCGCTGGCGGTGGGAACCTTTCTCCTGATCTTCTCCAGCTCGCCCATTTTTCAGGACGTGGCGCTGCTGATCACCCCCATCATTGTGACCGCGCTGTTCCTGGACCTGCTGTTTCTGCCGCCCCTGCTCATGCGATTTGATGCATGGCTTGCGCGCCTGGGCTCAGATCGAAAAAAGCTAGCGGCCCGGTAACAGTGGGTTACATGGATCCTTCGCATTGCCCAGGCATGACCATTCCAAAGCGTCACAAAATTTGAGGAGAGCACAGCATGAAACCAGT
>CAZWQK010000176.1:0-4495 GCA_964635835.1 uncultured Pseudomonadales bacterium | reverse complement strand
CCATGCCCAAATCAAAACCGATAACAATGACCTCATCTCCCGCAGCAAAATCGGCGCTAGAGGACTCCAGCACGATCCCAGCGGCATCAATTCCCGGGGTGTGGGGGAAGTTACGAGTTACTCCAGGGTTACCCGTCGCAGAAAGGCCATCTTTGAAGTTGAGCGAGGAGTACCTGACATCGATCAGCAAGTCACCCTCGGGCAGGTCGCTTTCGACACGCTCAACGACGCTGCGACTAAACCCCGATTCGTTTTTCTCCACCCGAAATGCGTTAAAACCCATACTCCACTCTCCTGCTACTTTCTGACAAATTCCAAGACGTGATTAATCCGGTCCAGGGCCCCGTTGACCTTATCCAGGACCCGGTCAATCGGACGTTTTACTTCCACCCAAGCAACGTCGTAAACGTCGCGTTCCTGGCACTGCTGCGCCAAGTACTCATCACTGGCAGCGAGTTCATCCACCAGGTGTAGCTCCAGAGCACGAGTCCCATACCAGGCCTCGCCAGTGGCAACCGCGTCGATGTCCAGTTCTGGCCGGTTCTTCAGTACAAAATCTTGGAACAGAGCATGGACGTCTTCCAGCTCCTGCTGGAATTTCTCACGGCCTTCTTGGGTATTCTCACCGAGCAGCGTCAGGGTGCGTTTGTATTTGCCGGCGGTCAGCACTTCCACGTCCACATCGTTTTTCTTCAATAGTCGATGCACGTTGGGCACCTGGGCAACAACGCCGATACTGCCGATTACCGCAAAGGGAGCGGCAACGATTTTGTTCGCCACTGCCGCCATAAGATAGCCACCGCTAGCCGCCACCCGATCAACTACTGCCGTCAATGGGATGCCTTTGGAGCGAATACGCATCATTTGTGAAGCCGCCAGACCATAGCTGTGGACCATGCCGCCAGGGCTTTCAAGGCAAACTACTACCTCGTCCGCAGGCTGGGCCATGGTCAGCACCGCGGAAATCTCAATACGTAAATGCTCCACCGCCGAGGCGGTTACATCACCGTCAAATCGAATGACGAAGGTGCGAGGCTTGTCATTTGCTGTTGCCTGAACCTTGGGTTCCAGGGAGTCAGACTTTGCCGCGCCCTCTGCCCCGGAGACTGGTTCTGACATCCCACCGTGACCGGGTTTACTCAACGCTTTCGAGGCTCTTTTCGCCGCTTTCTTTGCGTCGGCTTTGTCTTGCTTTAGTTCCGCCTTGTGCTGCTTCTTCGCTTGATCCCGAGTCAGCAAGTGACTCTCCATGGCAAAGCGTAAATCTCGCAGCCGGTCATTGAGTTTTCGTACCTGTAAATGCCCCTGGTCGCCAGATGACCCGCGTTGGCTCATGGACGCTAAAAACGATACGACGACCAAGAAACCAATAACCAGCGTAACCACCTGACCAAGGAACATCAGGTATTCGTATAAGAAGCTCATGCAAGTGTTGCCGTGACGGAAAGGGGGGGCTACTTTAGCGATTACTCACCGCGAGCGTCCAGCGTTGGGCTACCTAACGTTGGATTGCCGCGCCCCAAGAGCGACCCGTTTGGATACCGGTTCGACCCTTGACCTTTGGTGGGGCTTTGATAGCTTCCTCGCCGGTTCCTGGCACGGTCTGGGTCTAGATCTGGGTCTGGTTTTCTAGCTCTGGTTCCAGGTCAGAGCCCCGAACTGAGACCCTGGCCCAAGCCCAAATTCAGACACAGGCACCACTACTCCGAGGAATCAGCCATGCAGTCGTTTTTACAACAAAATTTTGCGCCGGAAGCAGCGGCAGATTTAGCAACAGACATTGAGCTGAGATTCCCCGACGGCAGCACATTTTGCGATATTCGCAGCGGCGTGCTGAGCTTCCCCCAAATCACCAATGCCGAACTAGTTCTCTACTTTGAATCCCAGGCCCAGGCCCAGCGGCTGTTCCGCGGCCAGGAGGATGTCATGGAAGCATTCCTGCAGGGCCACATCCGTTCAAATGGCCATCTGATCTGGGTGTTCAAAACCTTTGCTGCGTTCAGCAAAAATCGCAAGGCTGCCTAGAGCGCCCGATGTCTGCCGCAGTCAACTGCCTAGCCCAAAAAGGGTCAAGCCGCCGGATTTAGGCCAAAAGCCTTAAGCCAGCGACTGAATAAACTCGTCAATCAACCATCCCGAGATTGCGGTCTTGGGCGGTGTCTGCGGCAGCGTGTCTTTGGAGAACCATTGCGCGTCTGCAATCTCGTCTGGCTGACAGACAATGTCACCGCCCTCATATTCGGCGTGGAAACCGAGCATAAGTGAGTTGGGAAACGGCCAGCTTTGAGATCCAAAATAGCGAAGGTTATGCACTCGCAGGCCCACTTCCTCCATTACTTCACGGTGCACGGTCTGCTCTATGGATTCGCCGGGTTCAACAAAACCCGCCAAGGTGCTGTACATATTGGTTGGCCAGTTAGCGTTGCGGGCCAGCAACATCTCATCGCCCCGAGTGACCAGAACAATAATACTGGGGCTTAACCTGGGGTAGTTGATAACGCGGCAGTCTCGACAGGTCATGGCGCGATCCTGAGCGTGCAAAGTCATCGCCGACCCGCATCGGCCACAAAATTGATTGGTATCGTGCCACTCAATTATCTGCTGGGCTCTACCCGCCAGATAAAATAACGATTGTGCCGTTCGGCCCAACAGCCCGCGCAGCGGCATCAGCGCATAACCCTCAGGTACATTACCGCTGGCGCTGAGGGCAAAGCAGCCCAAGCTGCCGTGATGACCCAGAAAGTGTTTGCCGTGTACCTCCACGTCAAACCAACGAAAGTCATCGCCGGTGATGGGTTCTGGCGCCCCCTGAACGGTCTTGCAAACCAACTCACCGCGCATGAACACAAAGTACCAAGCGTCGCCGCTATCCGCCCCATCGGGCATGACGTGATTTGCTACGAATTCGTCTGGGTTTTTGGGCCACATATGGAGCTCCCCTTGCCACAATTTTGGTTGACGCTAAGCATAACGATCCCGGTAATAATTCGCACGGCCAGAAGTTTCACCCAGGCAGCCTCTTGCTCAAACAGGCGGCACCGGGATATCTTTCGTCTTCGTTACGCGCATGTGCCCATACACCGTTCTGCCTATCTGACCACTTATGATGGTCACGGTTAAAGCAGTCCGGAAATACGATCTCACTCAATCAACTGCCACTAAGGATCCAGAATGCAAACCACCATGAGCGCTTTCACTCAGAATTTCTTAGGCCATGCACCCGACTGGTACAAAAAAACCATCGTTGCTTTTTTGCTTTTGAATCCCGTTCTACTGGTGATCGCTGGGCCCTATATCACCGGGTGGGTTTTGGTGTTGGAGTTCATATTCACCTTAGCCATGGCCCTGAAATGCTATCCGCTGCAACCCGGTGGGCTATTGGCCTTGGAAGGCGTGCTTCTGGGGATGACCAGTCCAGACACCGTGTACCACGAGGTGGTCGCTGCCTTTCCGGTCATTTTGCTGTTGGTGTTTATGGTCGCCGGCATCTATTTCATGAAGGAACTGCTGCTGTTCACCTTCACGAAGGTACTGCTTTCCATCCGATCAAAAATGCTGATCTCTTTCTTGTTTTGCTTCATCTCCGCTTTCTTGTCCGCCTTCCTTGATGCCCTGACCGTTACAGCCGTGGTGATTAGCGTCGCCGTGGGGTTTTACACCGTTTACAAAAACGTCCAGGCCAGCGGCGAACCCGAAGACCCGGATTTCGAAAAATTCCGCGCGTTTCTGCGTAACTTACTTATGCACGCAGCGGTAGGTACTGCCCTTGGCGGTGTCTGCACCACGGTAGGCGAACCGCAAAACTTATTGATCGCAAGCTACACCGAGTGGAATTTCGTTGAGTTCTTCCTGCGCATGGCACCGGTCACCATGCCCGTTCTGGTCGTGGGCCTGATCACGTGTCTACTCTTAGAGCAAACAAAGATCTTCGGTTACGGTGCCCAGCTGCCCGAGCGAGTTCGACAGGTGCTGGTGGACTTTGATGAAGCGGAAGCTGCCAAGCGCACTCAACAAGACAAGGCGCGTTTGGTCATTCAAGCCATCGCTGCCCTTGTATTGATCCTGGCTTTAGGCTTTCACGTCGCCGAAGTCGGTTTGATTGGTCTTATGATCATCGTCCTGCAAACCGCGTTTAACGGCGTGGTATCCGAGCATGACCTAGGTAAGGCCTTCGAGGAAGCCCTACCGTTTACCGCTCTGTTGGTCGTGTTTTTCGGGGTTGTTGGCGTAATTCACGACCAGCACCTGTTCTCGCCGGTCATTGGTTACGTGTTGTCCCTACCTGAAGATGCCCAACCAGGCATGTTCTATATTGCCAATGGCTTACTTTCAGCCATTAGCGACAACGTTTTCGTCGCTACGGTCTACATTGGTGAGGTAAAACAGGCTTTCACAGACGGCGTGATCTCTCGGGCTCAATTCGATGCACTGGCGGTGGCCATTAATACCGGCACCAACATTCCCAGTGTCGCGACCCCCAACGGCCAGGCTGCAT
>CAZWQK010000175.1:0-4507 GCA_964635835.1 uncultured Pseudomonadales bacterium | reverse complement strand
TTATGGCATGACCGAAACCTGCGGCATCATCACGTCCATTAGCGGCGATTATTTTGTCGACAAACCTGCCAGCTGTGGGCCGGCCATGCCCGCCTACGAAAGCAAGATCGTCAATCCGGAAACCGGCGCAGAGATGCCTGAAGGGGAGCCCGGCGAACTCTGGGTGCGAGGCGCCCACGTGATTCGCGGCTATCTAAACCGTGAGGAAGCAACGGCGGAAACCATCGTCGATGGCTGGCTACGCACCGGTGATATGGCTCGAAAAGACGAAGATGACTTCATTTTCATCGTCGACAGAATCAAAGATATGGTGCTGCGAGGCGGTGAAAACATTTATTGCGCGGAAGTTGAAAGCGCTATTTTTGACCACAGCGACGTGGCCGAGTGTACGGTATTTGGCGTTCCGAATGATCGTCTGGGCGAAGAGGTAGGCATCGCGGTATTTCTCAAGGAGGGAGCCAGCGCTAGCGCCGACGACCTGCGCGAACACTGCGCAAGCCAGCTGGCAAAATTCAAGGTGCCCCGCTACGTCTGGTTCGTGGATTCGCCACTGCCACGCAATGCCTCAGGCAAGTTTCTCAAGCGCGAGCTGCGGGAGTCTCTAGACGTTAAAGACGCCCAATAGCCGCCGGGATTCGGCTGGGGCCAAAACGCGCCGGAGGATTTAATTTCCCTCCGGCGCCCAGGCCCCAACGCCAAAATGCTTGACGGATCCACTCGACCCACCTGTTCTGACAGCACGTGACCGGCAATTTAACAGCGAGCTACATGAACAGCTCTGCGTGATCCTGTCGAAGGATATTCTTCTGCACTTTGCCCATGGTATTTCTGGGCAATTCGCTGACATTGACCACCTGCTTGGGCTGCTTAAAACGCGCCAGTTGATGGCCTAAGGCTGCGTCGATGTCATTCATTGTTACCTGGGCCGCTGCTGGCACCACCACAGCAACCACGGCTTCGCCGAAGTCCGGGTGCGGTACGCCAATAACCGCGGATTCAGCAACGCCCGGCATTTCGTCCAGCACCATCTCCACCTCCTTGGGATAAACGTTGTACCCCCCAGAGATCACCAGATCTTTAGAGCGCCCGACAATGCTCAAGCGGCCGTCCTTGGCCAACACACCCAAGTCACCGGTAATAAAAAAACCGTCCTCACGAATCTCTTCAGCGGTTTTTTCCGGCATGCGCCAGTAGCCCTGAAAAACGTTGGGCCCGGCCACCTCGATCATGCCCACCTCGCCGGACGGCACGGGATTCCCCGCTGCATCGGCAACCCGAACGCGTTGATCCGGCAAAGCATAACCCACCGTGCCGGCAATGCGCTGGCCGTGAAGGGGATTGCTGGTATTGATGATGGTTTCGCTCATGCCGTAGCGCTCAAGGATTCGGTGGCCGGTTTTCTCTTCCCATTCGGCAAACGTTTGTTCGGTCAGCGGCGCGGAGCCACAGATAAACACCCGCATGTGCGATGCGGCAGCGGCACTCAAACCAGGGTGAGCGAGTAGCCGGGTGTAGAAGGTTGGCACTCCCATCATGACCGTTGCTTCCGGCAGCCTGGTCATGACCAGTTCGGCGTCGAATTTCTCAAGGAAAATCATGGGTGTTGCATTCAAGAGCGCGCAGTGACTGGCAATGAACAACCCGTGCACATGAAAAATAGGCAGCGCGTTGAGCAGCACGTCCGTGTCTTGCCATCCCCATTGCTCACTCAGAGATCGGGCGTTGGAGGCCAAATTGTGGTGACTGAGCATGGCGCCTTTGGAGCGGCCCGTGGTGCCCGAGGTATATAGAATCGCTGCCAGATCGCGGGGTTCACGAGCCACCGTCTCAGGTGCGGCCTGAGGTGCTGCGGAGACTGCTTTAGCAAAAGACAGCACCTGCCCATCATTGTTCAGCAGGACTTGGGCGCTGGCTACGTCAGTCCGGCTTTGCGAGCCAACATACAGTACGGGTTCCGCGTCAGCGACGAAGTAGTCCAGCTCAGCTTCGGTATAAGCCGTATTCAGCGGCACGTAAACTAAACCAAGCTGCAGACACGCCAAATACAGCGCCAAGTTTTCTGGGGATTTAGGCAACTGCACCATTACACTGTCACCCGCAGTCACGCCAAAGGCACAAAGCTCTGACGCCACTCGCCGCACCCGATCTTGCAAGTCCGAATAACTCCAGTCCGGGCGACCATCCAGCAACAGCGCCGGACGCTGGCCGTTGCTTATGAAGCCTCGCTCCAGTTCTGCGAAAAAATTACTCATGGCTCCAGCCCCTGTTATCAGTCGATGGTGGCACAACGAGCGCTGCTCGGCTGCGTGTAGATTATCAAAGTCGTTACGGCTGAGTTAGAGTTCGCGTGTTCTATTAGTTCGGCTGGCAGACACCATGCAACCTTCTGAAACTTTCGCGATAGCAAAACTGTCCAAAGGCTTCGAGGCATCTATAACCTTGCCTGGGAGCAAATCCATCGCATTGCGCCAGCTTGCGATCAGCGCCCTGGTGGACGGCGTCAGTCATGTTCGTGGCATTCCCCTGTGTGACGATACCGACGCCATGATCGACTGTTTAGTAGCCCTTGGGGTTGCCGTCACCCGCTCAGGAAGCGATGTCACTGTGCAGGGACCAATGGATTTTGGCGACGCCCGGATAGAGCTGAACTCCAGAATGAGCGGCGCTTCCACAAGATTACTGATCGCCTTGGCCGCCTTGCGCTCAGGTATTACTCACATTGATGGCCACCACTCCTTGAGGGTTAGGACCAATCAGCCGCTGTTTGATGTGCTAACAAAACATGGCTGTGTCATTCAAAGCGATGGCGGCAAACTACCCGCCGAAATCCGTGGCCCGCTGGCCGTCGGGGGCCCATTGATCATCGACGGGTCGCTATCCAGCCAATACATCACAGCGCTAATGCTCATCGCTCCGGTTTTTGCCCAGCGTCAGCAACAGCCCCAACAAGACATTCACATTCAGGGTGACTTAGTTTCTCGACCCTATCTGGAAATCACGCGCAACGAGATGCGCAAGCGACAGGTGAACAGCGACTGGATAGACGATACCAGGCTATCGATTCCATCAACCCCTTATTTGCCGGGCGAATACTTTGTCGAGGGGGATGCTTCGGCTGCCAGTTATTTCCTGGCCCTGGCCACACTCCACGCTGGGCGCATTACTCTGACCAATCTGGATGATTCCAGCGTGCAAGGCGATTATGGGTTCTGCGCGGTAATGGAAGCCCTGGGCGCAACCGTTGAGCGACAGGGCATGACCTGCATTACTGGCCCGAAGCAGCTCACGCCGCTTACCACCATAAACATGCAGGAAATGCCGGACGTTGCGCTGACGCTGATTGCCATGGCGCCCCTGCTGCCGGCGCCTATTGAAATCACCGGGCTGCAGTCCCTGCATCATAAAGAGTGCGATCGGCTGGAGTGTCCGGCACAGGAGCTGAAAGCTATGGGTATCGAGCTGGAGACTACCCACAGCACGATAGTCATCCAGCCCCTGAAAGATCGCGAGCCAAGAGCGCATGAGTTAACGACTTACCACGATCACCGTATGGCCATGGCCTTCTCCACTCTCGGCAGCGCCTTTGGCCATTTGCGGGTCGATGATAAAAGCGTTGTGAACAAAACCTATCCGAGCTTCTGGGAAGATTACGCTCAGTTACTTGCCTAATTACACACGACAAATCCCGGGGGAATTTTATGTCGCCATCCAGCACGCAAAACCAAATGGGTATTTTTGACACCATGTATAACTGCCGGGCCATGCGCAAGCTTGATACCCGCAATGTGCCAGAAACCATGCTTCGCGAGCTGATCAGCGCGGCCAATCAAGCGCCTTCTGGTTCTAACACTCAGGGCGCGCGATGGATCGTGGTTCGAGATCCTGAAGTTAAGCAACGCCTGGCAGACCTGAATCGCGCCGGCGTCGAAGCCTACCTTGCGCCCTTAATCGATAACCCCGGCAGCCTGCCCCACCAAAGCGGCGACAAGCGCAAGCGCATGGTCGATGCCGTGGTTTGGCAAAAAGAGCATATGCATGAAATCCCTGCATTAATCATCGCCTGCATGGACTTTGGTGCCCCGGCAACTAACGACATGATTGCCAGAGGCAATGGCTCCATCTGGCCCGGTATTCAGAATCTATTGCTGGCTGCAAGAGCACTGGAGCTGGGAGCCGCACCAACAACCCTGGCCTTGACCGACCGCCAGGCTGTGGCTGAAGTGCTAAACCTCCCCGAGTCCATGGCCGCCTATGCGCTGATACCTGTAGGCTACCCCCTTGGTAAATTCGGTCCGGTCACCCGCAAACCTCTAGAGGAAATCTTGCGATTCGACCAATGGTCGTAGACGGCAGTGAATAACCCTGGGCAACTACGGGCCCGGCTCGCTGCTAGCCACTGCCAGAGTAAAACTGTGCTTTGGCTCGCCCACCGATGTTGCTACCATCCCGCTACGGCTCCGTAGTTCAATGGATAGAACGATCGCCTCCTAAATAATTGGGTCACCTT
>CAZWQK010000174.1:680-4509 GCA_964635835.1 uncultured Pseudomonadales bacterium | reverse complement strand
GCTTAGGGCCCGATTGATCCGCCGTGATGTAAGGCAGGTTTATCTCTGTCTGCTGGGAATTGGATAGCTCAATTTTGGCTTTCTCAGCGGCTTCTTTTAAGCGCTGCAGGGCCAGCGGGTCATTGTGCAGATCGACGCTGTTTTCTTTCTTAAACTCGTCCGCCAGGTAGTCGATGATTTTTAAGTCAAAGTCTTCGCCGCCCAGGAAGGTGTCGCCATTGGTCGATAGCACCTCAAACTGATGCTCGCCGTCCACTTCAGCGATCTCGATGATGGAGACGTCGAAGGTGCCGCCACCGAGGTCGTATACGGCGATCTTCGCGTCACCACGGTTTTTATCTAGCCCGTAAGCCAGTGCCGCGGCCGTGGGCTCATTGATGATTCGCTTAACGTCCAAACCAGCAATCTTGCCCGCGTCTTTGGTTGCCTGACGCTGGGAATCATTGAAGTACGCGGGCACCGTAATCACCGCTTCTGAAACGTCTTCGCCAAGATACTCTTCTGCGGTCTTCTTCATCTTCTTCAGAATCTCGGCAGAGATTTGGGGCGGAGCCAGCTGCTCATCGTTGACCTCGATCCAGGCGTCCCCATTGGCCGCTGCGGCAATGGTGTAAGGCACCATCTTGATGTCTTTTTGTACTACGTCGTCTTTGAACTTTCGTCCAATCAAACGCTTTACTGCAAATACCGTGTTGTTCGGATTCGTCACGGCCTGGCGCTTGGCGTTCTGACCGACGAGGATTTCTCCGTTTTCTGTGTACGCGATGATTGAGGGGGTTGTGCGATCACCCTCAGAGTTCTCGATTACCCGAGGGTCACCGCCATCCAAAACTGACACGCATGAATTGGTGGTTCCCAAGTCGATGCCGATGATCTTTCCCATGTGCTTCTCCGCTTATCTATGCCCCGTGACTGCGACCTACGCGACCGGGGCTTTTGCAAAAATTTAAGTGTTGTGCTTAACGATGTTGTCTATGTTTGGTCGAATGACATTTCTTCAAGGTCTGTGACGTGCTGGCTGACAAGCTTCTCGGCCGAATTCTCTTGCGCCTTGTTACCCGCCGTCGTTGCCTGCGTTGTTGCTGGCGTATGTTACTGGCGTTGTTACTCGCCTTTTACCACCACCACTTTGGCCGCCCGGACCAAGCGCCCGTTCAGGGTGTAGCCGCGCTGCATTACGTCCATCACAGAGTTTGGCTCTGCGTCTGGATTAGGCACCATGGCCATGGCTTCATGCAGCTGGGGGTCGAAGGGCTCACCGAGGGGGTCGACTAGGGCCACGCCGGACTTCTCCAGGATGCCGATAAACAGCTTCAGCGATAGGCCAATGCCTTCTGCCATGCTTTCGGCGTGGTCGGTGGTTTTTGCGGCGTCCTCAGCTTTTTCCAGGCTATCGACAACGGGCAACAAATCGCTCAGCAGCTTCTCGACGGCAAACTTGTGAGCGTTTTCAACGTCACGCTGGGCGCGACGCCGCACGTTCTCCATTTCCGCAACGGTCCGTAACAGCTGATCCTTTACTTTCGCCAGTTCATCGCTGAGGTCGGTTGTGGCGCCTTGATCAGTGGCATCGTCGCTAGCGTTTGCGGGCTGTGAAGCACTTTCTTGCTCCGCGTCCTGTGCGTCGGATTCTTCGGTTGCTTCGTTTTGCTGAATTTCAGCCTCGTCAGGTTGCTGCTGAGCCTGTGAGTCTGGATTTTCTGTGTCTTTCGCCATTGCGGTCTCCTACGCCCTTGCAGCGCCTATATAAGGATGCCATCACAGAAAACAAGGGCAGGATTAGATAAATGCCGACGTGAGCACGACGAAGGGCTCAAGGCGGTGCTACTAAACCGGGCATTGACCAGAACCGGACAGGGGCTGGGTGGAATTCAGTGGGCGGTCTAGACGCCCTTACGCATGGCTGAACTCAGCACCTTGGCGGTGACGTCCACAACGGGAATCACGTCTTTGTAGTCCATTCGGGTAGGGCCGATTACCCCTAAAACGCCGGCAAGTTCACCGTTCACCTGGTAGGACGAGGTGACCAGGGACATATCACCAAGAGGCCGGTAACCGGACTCCTTGCCGATAAACAACTGCACGCCGGAACTCTCCAAACACTGGTCCAGCAGCGTTAACACCCGGCCTTTCTTCGAAATGGCCTCGAACAGGCTCTTCACCACCGAGGTATCTGCTGTAAAGTCCAGCAAACGGCGCTCTCCGCTAACCAATAGCTCTTGACCGTCTTCGCTTTCTCCGGGCATGGCCTGAGCAGCAACATCCAGCGCCCGCTGCATCAGGGCGTCCATCTGTTCTTTGTCGTCCCGCATACTGCCGATTACTTCGTGACGCACTTGCATCAGCGGTCGCCCGCAGTACTCGCGATTAATCATGCTGGCGGCTTGAGCTAGCTCACCATCGCTAAACGGCGCATCCAAGTGGATCACCCGATTTTGTACCTCGCGGTCGTCCAGCACCAAAATCACCAAAATTCGTTGCTCATCGAGACGCAAAAACTCTACCTGCTTCAAATTCACTTGATTCTTACGCGGCGTGGTCACCAAGCAAGTCATCCGGGTGAACTGCGACAGCATTTCCGAGGCGGTGGCCAACAGCTCACTGGGCGACATGTTTGGATTGAGTTGACTCTCAAGCTCCTGCACGCGTTCTTCTTGCCAGGGCTCTACGCTAAGCAGCGTATCCACAAAAAAACGCAAGCCTAGGTCAGTGGGTATTTTCCCGGCAGAGGTATGGGGTGAACTGACCAAGCCCATAGCTTCGAGATCTCCCATGACGTTGCGTACCGTTGCTGAAGACACCCGAACTTGGGGCAGAGTTGCCAGGGCTTTCGAGGCCACTGGTGCGCCGTCGGAAATGTATTGCTCGACGAGAAGTTTGAGCAATTGCTGAGCGCGCTGGTCGATTTCCCCATCGAATGCCGGAGTTGTTCTTGGGTCGGACATAAGCGTTCAACTTTCCAATCTGTCTGCCGCGCAAGACGCGGCGATGGCCGAGTGTTGTGCGGGTAAAACACCCACGCATTGGCCAGATCTTATACCAGGTCGGCGGGCCTTCAAGCACCTAATATTGGACGCAGCCAACGGCTTGACGCGCTCCCAATTCCTGTATTTAGACCACACTCTCCTGGCCGGTTAGATGATAACCTTTCGTTTCGTTTTCAGTTTCCTCATCAATTTGCATGCTGACCCAACTTACTATCCGCAACTACGTACTGGTCGATGAGCTGGACATCAAATTCGATGCCGGACTGACGGGGATCACCGGTGAATCCGGCGCGGGAAAGTCGATTCTCATGGGTGCCTTGACGTTGCTTATGGGTGAGCGCGCACGCGCGGATTGTGTGCGTCCGGGGACAGATAAAGCCGATATCAGTGCGGAATTTGCCATACGAGCTGATTCGCCCCTGCACCAACGCCTGGTAACAGACGAGCTGATCCAACCCGAGGATGAATACTGCTTGGTGCGCCGAGTGGTAACTACCGAGGGGCGTTCCCGGGCCTTTATCAACAATGTGCCGGTCACGCTCGGCTATATAAAGGAAGTGTCCGAGCATTTGGTTGATGTGCAGGATCAAAACCAGCATCAGCGTCTTACGGACCGGCACGTACAGCGCGACATGCTCGATGAATTTGCCCAGAGCAAAGCGTTGGCCGGTCAGGTTGCCGATCTCTGGCACAGCTGGCAGCAAAGCGTTCAAGAAATCCAGCGCCTGCAGAACTTAATCGCCACCCAGGAAGATCGAAAAACTTTGCTGAGCTATCAGCTGGAGGAATTCGCGGCGCTGGATGTTGCTAAAGGCGAGCTGCAAGAGCTGGAAACCGAGCAT
>CAZWQK010000174.1:0-670 GCA_964635835.1 uncultured Pseudomonadales bacterium | reverse complement strand
AAGCGCCTTGCCCAGGCACAAACAATTTTGGCCCAGCTGTCTCAGGTGCAAACAACCCTTGAGCAGCTGGACGATGTGCGCCAGGCCACTAAAATTATTGAGAGCATTGACGACTCCCACACCGCGCTGGAAGCAGGCGTAGAAACGCTGAATTCAGCGTTGGCTCTGGTGGATGACGCTGCCCGAGATTTACGCCATTACCAGGACCAAGTAGTCGTTGATCCTCAAGCACTGACGGACACTCAAGCGCGCTTGGAGCAAATCTACGATCTGGCACGCAAACACAAAATTCAGCCCGAGCGGTTAAGCGAACACGCCGACAGTCTTCGAGCGGAATTCGACGCCATTGCGTCGGACCGCTCTCACCTGGAAGCGCTTACTCAAGAGGCCCAGGGCCAACGCGAAGCCTACCTCACCCAGGGCAAGAAACTATCCAAAGCCCGCCGCAAAAGCGCCAAGGCCTTCACCGACGCCGTCGACCAGCACATTCATGCCCTTGGTATCAAAGAAGGTGCCATGAGCGTTGTGTTTCACGACGCTGAGAGCGAGTTTGGCCTCGAACAAATCGAGTTTTTTGTGCAAACCAACAAACGCTTCGAGCCAGGCCCGCTCAACCGGATTGCTTCCGGGGGAGAACAAACTCGAATTAATCTCGCCATCCAAATTGTTG
>CAZWQK010000173.1:0-4512 GCA_964635835.1 uncultured Pseudomonadales bacterium | reverse complement strand
GTACCGCCGGCCCACCTTGCAGCAACCAAAGCCCGCTGAAGAGCAGCACCAGCGAGTGGTACATCTGATACGACACCCCGGTCTGCCAAGTGTCCAGTTGCGCCGGTGAAAACACCTGGCTCAAGCCATGGGCCGCAAAAGCCCCCAGCACAACGGACAGGAGGCCGAAAAGGCCTCCTGTGGTTAACATGGTTTTTGCTGAACTCTCCGACGTCACCGCCATCTCCTGAATTCGGCGCTAGGCAGAAATCGCGGTCTTCAGCTTGATCATCGCGTTTTTCTCAAGCTGCCGAATCCGCTCTGCGGATACGCCGTATTCCGCGGCAAGTTCGTGCAGTGTGGCCTTGTCGTCGCTCAACCAACGCTGCTGCAAAATATCTCGACTGCGTTCATCTAAATTCGCCAGGCCCGCGCTCAGGCGCAAATGCATGTCTTGGTCGTTACTGGCGTCAGCCACAAGATCCGCAGGATCTGGCGCCGCCGAGGGTAAATAATGCACGGGCGCAGTCGCGGTTTCATCGTCACTACCGTAACCATCGAAGGCCATATCGTTAGCGCTGAGGCGGCTTTCCATTCGCGTGACCTCGGCACTGGGCACGCCTAATTCGTCGGCGATGGCTTCTGTTTCTTCAACGCTCAGCCAAGTGGTCGATTTTTTTGCGCCGCGAAGGTTAAAGAACAGCTTGCGCTGAGCCTTGGTTGTCGCGACTTTGACGATTCGCCAGTTACGCAGAATGTACTCGTGCATTTCGGCTTTGATCCAGTGCACTGCAAAGGAAATCAAACGCACGCCCACGGTGGGATCAAAGCGCTTCACTGCCTTCATCAGGCCCACGTTGCCTTCTTGAATCAGGTCTGCCTGGGACAGGCCGTAGCCCTTGTAAGAGCGCGCCAAATGCACGACGAAACGCAGATGGCACATCACCAGCTCACGAGCGGCATGCAAATCGCCTTCGTTGTGCAGTCGATGGGCAAGGGATCGCTCTTCTTCTGGCGTGAGAATGGGAAATTGGCTGATGGTTCGCAGGTATGCATCCAGGTCAGCGCCCGGTGCCATACTTGGTAGCTTCATTACGTCTGTCGTCATGGTTTTTGCCCTCGCTGGGTTTCTGCCGTTTCGGTCGCCTGTTTGTCAGCACTCTCGGCCGCCGGAAAACGGTGGCCTCGCAAGCAAACTCCTGCTCGCCTTTTGATAATCACCGCCGCTCTTTTACCGCGACTCTATTTACCGCGACTCTATTTACCGCGACTCTATTTACCGCGGCGCTTTTGGTGCTACTTCAGGTAACAATTGTGAGATTTTAGCACTCGTGCAACAAGAGTGCTAATACGACTTTGGGACATAAAACATAGGTTTAGGGCTGAAATGTGAAATCGTCGTGAAACCCGGTATCGAGATCGGTGCAGCTAGGGTGATTAAGATGCTTCTTTTGTTAGATCGCCCAGCTTTTGGGACAGGGCTAGCAGCGCGCCCATTAATCCCAAAAGCCATCCGGTGACGACGACCGCCAGCAGAAAGCCGGGGCTGAAGCCTGCTAGAGAGACATCGATCTGATAGGAAATCAACAAAGACTCCAGCGGAGCCTCAATCTCGTTCAGAAATAAGGCAATTAGTAGAACCGACATAATACCGCCGCCAACGCCATAGGCAGCCCCGAAATACAGGAAAGGCCGCCGCATTTGCGACGCCGTGGCACCCACCAGGGCGAGGACTCTCAGTTCGGCAAGTTTGGACTCGATAGCCAAACGCACCGCCGCAAAAGTTACTAACACCGCCGCCGCCAGCAAGATCGATGACAGACCACCGCCAATTGCATTGGCGAGATTTGTCAGGTCCTGCAGGCGCTCAATCCACGCCGACTGAATCACTACATCGTCCACCCCGGGCAGCGCCAAAAGTTGGCGGCTCAGAGCATCAAGGGCCAGATAGCTAGCGTCATCTTTGAGCACAACCGAAAATGATGCGGGCAGCGGGTTCACGTCTATAGAGGCTAAAGCCTCACGCAAAAATTCAGAGTCACCGCTGCGTGCCAAAAGCTCTTCCAGGGCCGCTGCCGGGGTGGTCAGAACAGCCCGCTGAACCGTATTGTTTTGCTGCAGTTGAGCGGCTAAATCACGCACTTGAGACTCGGACGCCCCAACCTCCATATACACCGACAGCCCGGCATTACCCTGCCACTGGCTACCAAAGGCCTGCAGGTTACTTTGAGCAATCCACAGCAGGCCAGGGAGCGTCAACGCGATGCCAAGCATCACCCAGACTAAAAAACTGCCGAGAATCCGCTGACTGATAAAGTTAGCCGTATCCGACGCCACTCGGCGATGATCCGCTACCCAAGCTTTGAGCAGGCCGTCCTCTGGCTTGGCCGCTAAACCGGTGGCGTTTGGCCGATCCTCAGCGGTCATTGGGCTTCTGCACCGGGATTCTCGCCCGTATCTTGAACCAACGAGCCTTGGGACAGGTGCAAAATGCGGCAGCCTTGGTCTTTGATCAAATCAATGTCGTGGCTTGCCACCAGCACCGTGGTACCCAAGTCCCGGAACTGATGAAACAGGGCCATTACCTGTCGCGACAAAAACGGATCCAAATTTCCCGTTGGCTCATCCGCCAAAATAATGCGGGGGCGGGTAACTACCGCGCGGGCTATACCCACACGCTGTTGTTCACCAGTAGACAAATGCCTTGGCAGCAATGCGCCTTTGTCGCTTAGATCCACTGTCGCCAGAGCGCCGCGGACCCGGCGCGCTGCGTCCTTTGCCGACATGGGATTGAGACGCAAAGGCAGCGCCACGTTTTCAAACACCGTTCGGTCCGGCAATAAATTATGGTCTTGCAGAACGATACCGATCTGACGCCGATACCAGGGCATTTGTTTTGCTTTGAGCTTGTTTAGATCGAAGCCATCGACTATCACTCGTCCGGAAGTAGGCGATTCCAGCCCGATCAAGAGCTTTAGCAGCGTGCTTTTGCCAGCCCCAGAGTGTCCAGTCAGAAAAACCATGCTGCCCTGCTGAATACTCAGGGATACATCGGACAGACCTTCCTGGCCGTTATCGAAACGGCGGGTAACGTGGTCAAACTGCAAAAACGTCATGGTCAGGCCGGGTCGTTGGCTTGCAGTAGCGCTGCCACAAAGGGCTCAGGCTCAAAGACTCGAAGGTCCTCGATGCCTTCGCCAACGCCGATAAAGTAAATGGGGATATCCCCCCAGGCTGCGGATTGAGAAGCCAGAGCAAATAGCACGCCGGCCTTGGCAGTACCGTCCAGCTTAGTCACGACCAGGCCGGTGACGGGTACGGCTTCGTTGAAAAGCTTGACCTGGCTCAAAGCGTTTTGGCCCACACCGCCGTCGAGCACCAAAATCACCTCGTGGGGGGCATCGGGATCAAGGCGTTTAACCACGCGCTGAATTTTTGACAGTTCCTCCATAAGCTGTGCTTTGGCTTGCAGACGACCGGCAGTATCCACCAACAACACGTCCACGCCCCTAGCTTGAGCGCTTTGCACTGCGTCAAAGGCCACAGACGCGCTGTCCGAGCCCTGTGCTTGAGCCACCACAGGGATGTCCTCGCGCTGGCCCCAGGTCTGGAGCTGCTCCACCGCTGCCGCGCGAAACGTGTCCCCCGCCGCCAACATTACGTTCAGCCCCTGAGTCTTGTAGCGTTTGGCGAGCTTGCCGATGGTGGTTGTTTTGCCTACGCCATTGACGCCAACGAAAAAAATCACCTTAGGCAATGCGTCTGGCTGTTTTGCTTCCACGACCAGTGGTTTGACTACATTACCAAGTCGCTCCACAAGCAAGTCGTTCAGGGCCTGGTAAAGGGCTGCCATATTCGCCAGCTCCCGCCGGCCCGCCCGGGCGGTCAACTCCGAAACAATGGCTTGGGTGGTTTCCATACCCACATCGGTCGTAAGCAATGCGGCCTCGAGATCCTCCAGGGCGCTTTCGTTAATCTCTTTTTCACCTAGGATTAAATTGCCCAGTCCCGTCGCCAATTGCGCCCGAGTTTTTGACAGTCCTGAGCGCAGCTTGCCGAAAAAACCTTGGGGCTCGGCTGGATTGGCGTCCGTGGCTGGATTCGTGGGCTCAGTCATGGCGGGGTATTTCTCCTAAAGGGCACCTGAACGGCAGTTGTACCCATCGTTTGTCGTGTAAAGATTCTATAGCATCCCAGTCTTAATCTAAGCGCTTGGATGGCAACCGTTGAAAAAAAAAGTCCGCTCGCAAAAGTCACAGGAAGTGCGCATTAACAGCGGTCACCTGCGAGGCAGGAAGATTGTCTTTCCCGATGTCGATGGCCTTAGACCTACGTTGGGACGCGCGCGCGAAACCCTATTCAATTGGCTTCGCCCCATGCTGGCGGAAACCCTGTGCCTGGATCTATTTGCCGGAACCGGGGCGCTGGGCATCGAAGCATCCTCGAACGGAGCCGGTCACGTGACCTTCGTCGAGCAGCATCCATTGGTAGCCAACAGTCTAAAACATACCCTCCACCAGCTTGGGTTACAGG
>CAZWQK010000172.1:0-4579 GCA_964635835.1 uncultured Pseudomonadales bacterium | reverse complement strand
CGCGCGCCAGCATTTGCAGCCGGAACTCGTTGCTAGCCTGGTGTCTGCCGAAAGTTCGTTTCGTAAATCGGTGCAGTCTCATGTTGGCGCCGTGGGGCCTGCCCAGGTTCGCCCTAACTATTGGAGCGAGTTTTGTGGCCGCACAGATTTAACCGATCCTGAGCAGAACATTTACTGCGGCACCCAGGTGCTGGGTTATTTGCTGGAGCGCTGTGCTGGCGATCAGACCTGCGCGCTGGCGGCCTACAATATCGGCATAAATTCAAAGCGGCGCGCAGCCGGGCTGCGCTATGTCGCCAAGATTGATCGCAACATGGCCCAGCTACGCTCGGCTGCACTCTGATTCCAACAGCCTGCGCGATTTGGTTTAAGCTCCCGGTATAAGTAAGTGGGAGGCGGACTATGGATTTTGGACTCTTCATCTTTGCGACAGATTACGCTGTGGCACCAGACACGCTATCTCGAGAGGCAGAAGCCCTTGGCTTTGAATCCCTTTTTCTGCCGGAACATACCCACATTCCAGCCAGTCGTCAGTCGCCCTGGCCCGGTGGTGCTGAGCTGCCTCGTCAGTATTGGCACGCACACGACCCCTTTGTAGCGCTATCTATGGCGGCAGCGGTTACCACAACGTTAAAGATTGGCACGGGCATATCCCTGGTGACGGAGCGAGATCCGATTTTAATGGCCAAACAGGTGGCCAGCTTGGATTTTCTCTCTAATGGGCGTCTGCAGCTGGGTGTTGGCGCGGGATGGAATGCCGAGGAAATGGAGAACCACGGCACCCCATTTGCTCAGCGCTGGAAAATCTTGCGCGAGCGCATTCTCGCCATGCGTGAAATTTGGACCCAAGAGGAAGCTGAATTTCACGGCGACTTCGTTGATTTTGACAAACTTTGGGCGCACCCGAAGCCTGTGCAGGCTGGTGGCCCGCCCATTTTACTCGGCGCATCCTCACGCTTTGTTTATCAGCGCATCGCCGAATATGGAGACGGGTGGTTTCCTATTTACCAAGACCCACGCCGAGCCGGTGCCAGCGGTGCGGTTGACTATGCTGCAGGCATCAGCCAAACCCGGGAAGCCTGGGAGGCAGCGGGTCGAGAGGGGCAGCCTAATTTCAGTATTTTCGGTGTGGGTCCAGACGCCGGGGCCATCGAGTCCCTGATCGAAATGGGCTTTGATCGCGTTATTTTCGCCTTGCCCTCGGGATCGGCGGACGAGGTGCTGCCGATGGTGGAGAAATACGCCGCTCTAGCCCATCAGTTTAACCAGTGAAATGCCGTTCAGGTTGCGGGGCCTGCTGTATTGCGCCCAGCATCACCTCAGCCATTCCAGGTATGCCTTACGGCAAGCCTGCTGGCGTTGCCTGCATTCATTTGGGCACCGATATGGCCTGCGCTCTATTCGGTTCTCCGGACAGGCCCGATGTGTGTGCAGGCTTTGCGCCAGAACCCGGCGTGTGCGGAGCGAATCGAGACGAGGGCTTAAGGCTCATTGCGGCGCTGGAACTGGCAAGCGGCGAGTCCCGGAAGCGCTCGCCGAACCAGCTCTAAATCGACTGTAGAATCTGTAAAACCTCGGTTTCGCCCCGGGTGAGAAAGGCCGTCAGGCCAGCCCGGCGCGCGCCATCGACATTCTCGCGGCTATCGTCAAGGAAAGTCACCTGGGATGGGTCGGTATCCAATAATGCGCACACTTGAGTAAAGGCGTCGGCACTGGGCTTGCGAAAACCCACTTCGTGAGACAGGTAAAGCTCATCAAACTGGCTCATGACTTCCGGGTAGCGCTGAAAAAAACTCTCCGCATGGACAGCGTTGGTGTTGCTGAACGCGCACAGGCGAAAGCGTTGTTTGAGTGCAGGAAAGAGCGCGGCCACTTCAAGGTGAGGATCAGTCCATAGGGCATTCCAGCCGTCGCGCCACTGTTCTTCGCTCATGGAGACATTCAGCGTTGTCGCCAGATGTTGGGTGTAAGAGCGAAAATCCCGATTGCCAACCTCATGTTCCTCGTAGGCCTGATCCATACGCCACTGATCGTAAAAACGCGATGGCTCGACGGCGGCAGCCTCGGCCCAGAAGCGAAACACCTGATGGAAATCAACGCCAAGGACCACCCCACCCAAATCCAACAGCAGGGCGGGTGGGTTTGCTGCGGCCTTAGAAGCCTGCACTGGCGCTGTTGAGTGCGTCGACGTAGTCCGCCTGCAGCGGTGAGTAAGAGGTCTCGCCATGCTTCATGACATAAGCCGGGCCCGGGATTTGCGCGATGTCATAGCCCTGTTTGCGCAGATCGCCTTTCAGCATTTTGAAGGTGCCGGTGACGTCAATGTCCTCGTCTAGCCGCAAAAACACCGGCACTGCGTAGCTGGGCAGAGCCTCACGGATAAAGGCTGAAAACCGCTCCAGATCCAGGCTCTCGACCCCTTCATTGAGGGTGATGGACGCCATGCCTGCGCGACCATCGGCGCCGGGAATGACAACGCCGTAAACGTTGCAAAATTTGATCTGATCGAAGCCGTTGATGATTTCACCCACTTCGTTGGTCGACACGTTTTCTGACTTCCAGCGGAAGGTGTCGCCAACCCGATCTACGAACTGATAGTGGTCAAAGCCTAGGGTGTAGCCCACGTCCACGACCCGCATTAAATCGCCAGTATTAAACCAGGCATCGCCCTCGCTCAGGGCGTTGCGTAAAATCTTGCCTTCGGTGGCTTGGTCATCGGTATAGCCCTCGAACACCGCGTCCGGAGTGATTTTGCCGAGCAGCAGCCCCGGTTCGCCGGGACTGACTTCAACACAGCGGCCGTTGGCGTCGCGGATGATTTCGTCCTGATCCACGTCGTATTGCACCAGCGCCACTTCTATGGAGGTCATACCCACGGTGAGGTCTTTATTCAGCAAGTTCGCAAAGGCAACGTTACCTTCGGAGGCGCCGTAAATCTCACAAACCCGCTGGATGCCGTAGCGTTGCTTAAAGCTCATCCAAATGTCCGGGCGCATACCGTTACCTATCATGGAGTGCAGCGGAATGTTGGCATCGTCAGCCTCCGCCGGGATATTCGTTAGGTAACGGCAAAGCTCGCCGATATAAACCATGTGAGTGCAGTGGTTGTCGCGAATGTCACTGCGGAAAGCGCTGGCAGAAAAGCGCCGCCGGACATACATGCTGGCACCGGAGGACAGTGCGGCGCCAACGCCCAAGAGCAGTCCCGTTGCGTGGTATAACGGCAGGCAGAGATAAATGCGGTTGCCGGGCTTGGTTTTCAGGCCCGCGGCACCAGACATGTCTGCACCCATCAGATAACGACGATTCGACATAACCGCGGCTTTGGGTAGGCCAGTTGTGCCCGAGGTGTAGATGTACAGGGCAGTTTGCCCTAGGGTATTCAGACCGGTTTCGCTGGGGTTTTGGTCACTAGCTTGAGCCTGCAAAGCGTCCAAATCCAAGGCCCAGTTCGGGCAGGGGGCGTCATGGTTTGGCGCGTCACTGATGAAGAGAAAATCGCTGCCGGAAGCCAGGGCCAGTTCGGCCTGAACCTCCTCTACAGCCGCTGCGCATTCGCCACCGAAAATACACTTTTTCGCGTCGACGACGTTGATGCAGTGCATTAGGGATTGCCCGGTGAGGTTAGTGTTCAGCAGACCGGCAGTGACTCCCAACTTGTTGAGGCCTACCAAAAGGGCAAGAAACTCGATGCGATTTTCCAGCATCACGCAAACTCGATCCTCACGAACCAGCCCTTGAGCCTTCAGTGCGTCAGCGTATTGGTTGGCAAGAGCATTGAATTGTTGCCAATTCATTTCTTTGCCTTCACTGACAATGGCGCTTTGGCTGCCGAACTGCATAGCGTTTTTCTCTACCCGAGCGCCAAAACAGTCGGCCACATCGGCAGATCGAGGCTTCATGCCTTTTATTACTAACTTCAAAAGCGCAGGTATCTGACCGAGAGTGGCAATGTCTTTCAGCAGTTGCAAGACTTCATTCCTTAAGTTGTGAATTTAGAGGTCTAGCTTAGTCCTTGCGTTGAACCACGGAAAGCCCTAAAACGATAGCTCACGGTTTCAAGAATGGCCTCGCACTGGTTTTTTGCCCGTGCGGCAGGGGCGTAGATGGGGTCGCAGCAACATTGGAAGGTGTTCGGTAATGCAGCAGTGGAAGGTTGGCGATGTGACGATTACCCGTGTGGTAGAGCTGGAGAGTCTTGGTGGTTCGCGGTTTATTCTGCCTTACGCGACCCGGGACGCCTGCTTGCCTTACGACTGGATGCAGCCTCATTTCATGGACGAAAAAGGCAACCTGCTGATGAGTGTTCAGGCACTGGTGGTGGACACCGGCTCGCGACGGATTTTGGTGGATACCTGCATCGGCAACGATAAAGAACGGAACGTCCCGGCTTGGTCCCATTTGCAGACCAAATTTCTAACAGACCTCAGTGCGGCGGGTTACGAACCCGAAACTATTGATACGGTGCTATGCACTCATCTTCACGTTGACCACGTGGGCTGGAATACCAAGCTGGTAGATGGTGAGTGGGTGCCCACTTTCCCCAATGCCCGCTATCTTTTTGCAAAGACAGAATGGG
>CAZWQK010000171.1:0-4611 GCA_964635835.1 uncultured Pseudomonadales bacterium | reverse complement strand
TTTTGGCCTTCGCGCTGCAGTTCTACTTGTTCTGGCGTGAGCTCTTTAGCGTAGCCTTGATCTGTTTGACCGGTATCACCCAAGTCAATCTCGACAAACTTGGCGCCCAGACTTTGCACCTGCTCGGCCACAACCGGACGGGTATCGAAGGCCTCTACCCTGGCACCCAGGCGCTTGGCGGTAGCGATGGCTTGCAAGCCCGCAACCCCGGCACCAATCACGAAGACCCGCGCCGGCGGAATGGTCCCGGAAGGCGTCATCATCATGGGCATAATTTTTGGTAGGTGGTAAGACGCCTGGATAACGGTAACGTAGCCCGCCAGGTTGGCCTGGGAAGACAGCGCATCCATCTTCTGGGCGCGCGTGCTTCGCGGCACCATCTCCATGGAAATTGCCGTAGCACCTTGAGCGGCAATGCTCTCTACCAGGGGCTTTTCATTAAAGGGGTCTAAAAAGCTAACGTACAGCGCCCCAGCCTTCAGCGATGCAACGTCTTGCGCATCGGGTTTGCGTACCGACATCACGATATCTGAGCCGGCCAACAGCGCGCCGCGATCGTTGCTAACGCTGGCGCCGGCCTCGGCATAAGCCTCGTCTGAATAACCAGACGCAAGGCCGATACCACTTTGCACGGCAACGCTGAATCCTTGTTTGATCAGTTTGCTCGCGTTTGCAGGCACCATGGCTGCGCGAACTTCGCCCGGCCAGGTCTCCTTCGGTACTCCGATCTGCATAAAGCCCCCAACAATAATTGGTCAAAATAAACTCAACGGACCAGAAAAAAGCCGTGGCATCAGCCTTCCAGCTTGGAGATGTCCAAACTCTGGTTACGTTGAGCGCGGCAAGCTAACAGCCTGTCCACGACTAAAAAAAGGAATAACTCACAATCAATACATTCCCAGCTGGAAAAACAACGTTCCTCCAGCGCAACGCAACTTACCGAGTTAGCTGTGTGCAGCGCGTGTAAAAAACGCCGCAAACTCTCCACGATGACCTTGCATGTGTTACACAGCCTTCTCACAATCAGGCCCTGGTTTTTCAGTGGCTGCGGCAGCGCTTTGGGGTTTGGGGAGATTTCAGTTGTCAAAGAATTCCATTAGCAACCGTGCTGCCTTGTTCGCGGTGCTGACGGCCTTTGTGGTAGGCACTCTGGGCAGCTTGGCCATCCGACCCGTCCATGCTCCGGCCACGGTCACAGCAACCTCTGATGATGTTGCCTCTAGCACTGCCCGCATCGCCTGGCGGCTGCCCGTGGTGTTTCAAACCACCATGCCTGTTCTCGGGGATAACCCGGTATATTTCACGCGCATGATCAAAGACGCCAGCGGCGGCGCCATCGACCTACGGATTTTTGAGCCTGGAGAAATCGTTCCTGCATTTTCCATTACCGACGCAGTGCGCGATGGCAAAGTGTCAGCGGGCTACACCTGGCTTGGCTACGACCAAGGCAAAATCGCCGCATCGCCCCTGGTGTCAGCTGTACCCTTCGGCATGGAGCCCTGGGAGTACACGGCTTGGTGGTATGAAGGTGGCGGTCGCCAGCTTACCGAGGCTCTGTACCAGCGCCACAACATTCACCCAATTCTTTGCGGCATAACCGGCCCGGAAACCGCCGGCTGGTTTCGCCGCAGAATCAATTCGTTAGATGATGTAAAGGGCCTGAAAATTCGCTTTGCCGGGTTAGGCGGACAGGTCATCGAACGTTTAGGGGCAAGCGTTACCATGCTGCCCGGCGGTGAGATATTCCAGGCTCTGGAAAAAGGCGCTATCGACGCCACAGAGTTCGCCCTGCCTGTGGTCGATCAGTCTTTGGGATTCAACCGCGTGGCGCCCTACAACTACTATCCCGGCTGGCATCAGCCGTTTACCTCCTCGCACCTGGTCGTGAACCGGGCGACTTGGCAAACCCTGTCAAAAACCGATCAAGCCATGCTGGAGCTTGGCTGCACGGCGGCGGTGACTCGCAATCTGGCTCAGGCCGAAGCGTCCCAAGGAGAGGTCATCGCGGGCTTCCCTGATCTTGGGGTATCTGCGGAGATTCTGCCGGAGCCCCTATTGCGGGAACTGAACAGGGTGTCGGATCAGATTCTGCAGGAAGAGGCGGCCAGAGACCCCGACTTCGCCGAAATTCTCGCCTCCCAACAAGCGTTCCGTCGTCAGTATGCACAGTGGAAGTCCCGGGCCTATCTACCACGAGACTTTTAAGGGATTGGTCTTGTGATGGATAGATCTTGTTATTCATAGGTCTTGTAATGGCTGGGTCGTGTAATGGATAGGTCTTGTGATGGATAGGTCTTGGTAATGGCGAAAGATTATCTGCCACACACGCCCTGGTCTCGGCGCATGGACCAAACCGCAGATGGCGTAGGGCGACTCACTTCCTACATCTGGCTGCTGCTGCTCGGCGTGATCGTAGCCAACGTGGTCTTGCGCTACGCCCTGAATCAGGGGCGCATTGAAATGGAGGAGCTCCAGTGGCACCTCTATTCCCTGGGATTTCTGCTGGGCCTTGGCTACGCCTACCAAGCCGATGCCCACATACGCGTGGACATTCTGCATGAGCGCTTTAGCCACCGCACCAAGGCCTGGATTGAACTCTACGGCATCATGCTTCTGCTGCTGCCCTTTATCGCACTGATCCTGATCTACAGCCTGCCGTTCGTGGCCAGCTCTTTCGCCGCGGCGGAAGTTTCCAACGCGCCAGGAGGATTACCGCTGCGCTGGTTGATTAAAGCCGCTCTGCCTCTGGGTTTTTCTCTGCTGCTGCTCACCGTTGCTTCGCGCCTCATTCGCGTGTGGCACTTCTTATTCATTGATGACCCAGGATTTAGCCATGGCAGCGAATGAAGTACTGGCCATAGGCATGTTCGTCAGTTTCATTGCCCTGGTCTTTACCGGCTTCCCTGTGGCTTGGCTGCTGGGTGGGCTGGCGGTGGTTTTCAGCGCTCTGGCTATCGTGCTGGAAGCAGACTTTCATCTGGCGACGGGACTGAATTGGGACTACACCTCCCTCACCGTGGAGCGCATCTGGAACGTGATGGAAAACTGGGTCATGGTGGCGCTGCCCATGTTCATCTTAATGGGTTTGCTACTGGATCGTTCCGGCATCGCCAACCAACTCATGCACAGTTTTGCGCGGCTTTTCGGCAACCTGCGCGGCGGCCTGGCAATTACCGTGACGGTCATTGGCCTCATGCTGGCGGCCACTACCGGCATCATCGGTGCCTCAGTGATGCTGCTGGCCTTGCTCGGCCTGCCCGCCATGCTGCAGCAGGACTACGACAAATCCCTGGCCGCGGGCACAGTCTGCGCCGTGGGTACATTGGGCATTTTGATTCCGCCCAGCATTATGTTGGTGCTGATGGCAGACCGCATGTCCATGAGCGTTGGCGACTTATTTTTAGGCGCAGTGTTCCCCGGTGCGTTGCTGGGCGGCCTGTACATTACCTACCTCTTGCTCGTGGGTTGGCTGCAGCCAGAACGGGCACCAGTGGCCCCCACCGAACCCTTCGATTGGTCGGCCATCAAAGACTTATTTTGGGCCATTCTGCCGCCCGGCTTTTTGATCCTGGCAGTCCTTGGCAGCATCTTTCAGGGTTGGGCAACACCCACCGAAGCCGCTGGTGTGGGTGCAGCCGGAGCGTTGCTGTTGGCTGTGCTAAAACGCCAGCTGTCTGCCGCGGTGATGCGCGAGGTACTGCAGGAAACCACTCGCACGACGGCGTATATTTTTGCGGTTCTGTTAGGCGCTACGGCTTTTTCATTGGTGTTGCGCGGCCTTGGCGGCGATGAGCTGATTGAGGGCGCGCTGTTGTCTTTGCCCTTTGAACCTACGGGCATCATCGTGGCCATCCTTGTCGCCACATTCCTGCTTGGCTTTTTCCTGGATTGGATTGAGCTAACCCTCATCGTTCTGCCCCTGGTGGCCCCAGTGGTGGCTAATCTCGGCTTTGACCCGGTGTGGTTCACCATTTTATTTGCTGTGTGCCTGCAAACGAGTTTTCTGACGCCTCCGGTTGGCTTCGCCATCTTTTATCTCAAGGGCGTGGCGCCGGAGGGTATCCAGGTCACCACCATATATCGCGGTGTGGTGCCATTTATTGCCCTGCAGGTGGTCGGCATGCTGATCATTTTTAACTGGCAGGCTATCGTCACCTGGCTGCCGGCCCAAGCCTATGGCTAATCCGTTCAGGCATTTTGGGGAAATCATTTCCCTTGTTCCGGTGAGGCCAATAAACTAAAGCTCACGCCGATAAAAACAGCGCCTAAAACAATAGCTAGAACAGTCTCAGCAAGTATTGGGGATACAACCATGACCGCCTATCAGGTAACGGCCCGGAACTTCAGCACCAGTAGCGAAAACCGCATGCACAGCGACGAGGTGGCCAATCACTATGGTTTTAAGGGCGCTCTGGTGCCCGGCGTTGCTATCTACGGTCACCTGGTCAAACCCTTTGTCGATCACTTCGGAGCGCAATGGCTGGGCAGTAGCTGCGCCGAGGTAAAACTGATCAAACCGACCTATGACGGTGACACCCTCAGCATCCATTGGCCCGACCCAACCCAACCAGCATCCATCACCAATCAGGACGGCGAATTACTGGCGTTACT
>CAZWQK010000170.1:0-4635 GCA_964635835.1 uncultured Pseudomonadales bacterium | reverse complement strand
CAGCTTATTCTTGACCCGGGGTTTGGCTTCGGTAAATCCTTGGAGCATAATTTGGCGCTGCTAAGGCACCTGGAGGATCTGCGGGTTGGAACTTGTCCTATCCTCGTTGGGCTTTCTCGTAAATCCATGATCGGCGCCATAACGGGTCAGCCGGTAGAGAAACGATTACCGGGGAGCCTGGCCACGGTGATGCTGGCAGCACAAAACGGCGCGAATTTGATTCGCGTTCACGACGTGGAGGAGAGCGCCGACACCCTGCGCATTTTTGCTGCCTATCGAGGATTGTGAGCGCGACATGGGTAAGCGGCGCGCCATGACTGGCTTTATGCCTTAGGCGCTGTCATCCTAACAAGTCTTTTGGAAAGCGGCCGCCTAAGGTGCATCTGCCGGGGTGCAAGGGCACAGCGGCACAGCGGCACAGCGAATAAGTAGGCAGAGTAATGGCGCAAAAACATTTTGGTACCGATGGTATTCGCGGTCTGGTGGGCCAAGATAAAATAACACCAGAGTTTTGCCTACGCCTTAGCTGGGCTGTTGGTAAAGTTTTTGCCGACAGTGGTCGTCAACCCCATGTGCTGATCGGCAAAGACACGCGGATCTCCGGTTACATGCTGGAGTCGGTGCTGCAGTCTGGGTTTGTTTCGGCAGGTGCCAACGTTAGCTTGTTGGGCCCGATTCCAACCCCAGCGATTGCCTACCTAACCCGGGCCGTCAGTGCCGATGTGGGCGTTGTTATCAGTGCATCTCACAATCCTTATTACGACAACGGCATTAAGCTGTTTGATGGTAATGGCAACAAACTGGGGGATGCCCTGGAGCAGCAGATTGAGGCCATGATCGACAATGAAATGATCTGTGAGGATTCACAGAGCCTTGGCAAAGCGTCCCGCATCAGCGATGCAGCAGGTCGGTACGTGGAGTTTTGCAAGAATTCCTTGCCACGTGATTTCAATTTGCGTGGACTGAAAATTGTCTTGGACTGTGCCCACGGTGCGGCTTATCAGGTCGGGCCAAGGGTTTTTCAAGAGCTGGGCGCTGAGGTGGTGACAATGGCGGTAGAGCCTGATGGCTACAACATTAATCACCAGTGTGGGTCTACTTATCCGAAATCACTGCAGCGGCGAGTGATCGAAGAAGCCGCCGATGCCGGTATTGCCTTTGACGGTGATGGTGACCGCTTAGTCATGGTAGACAGTGCTGGCCTGCTGCTGGACGGCGATCATCTGTTGTACATCATCGCGCGCAACCGTCAGGCCAAGCAGCGTATGCAGGGAGGCGTTGTTGGAACGGTGATGTCAAACCTGGGCCTAGAGCGGGCGTTGCAGGCGCTTGCGGTTCCTTTTGCGCGGGCTCAAGTGGGCGATCGGCATATTATGCAGCAGCTGCATCAGCGCGGCTGGACATTGGGGGGCGAACCCTCAGGTCACATTTTGACCTTGGATCTGTGCAGTACCGGTGATGCCATCATCTCGGCACTGCAGATTCTCCTAGCCATGGGCGAAGCGGATATACCGCTGCAAGATTTAGTCGCGGGGATTACCAAGGCGCCCCAGGTTTTGGTCAATGTGAAAGTCGATGCCCCGGCGAGCGTGTGTGAACATCCCCACATGCAAGAAGCCCAAGCGACCTTTGAGCAGCAATTGGGGAACCGAGGACGAATTTTAGTCCGGCCCTCGGGCACCGAGCCACTGTTGCGCATCATGGTAGAGGGTGAAGATGAAAGCGAAGTTGACCAAGTGGCCCAGAGCCTAGCGGCCCAGGCAAAATCGATTAAAGCAGCCTAGGGCGAGCGAGCGCTCTAAGAACGTTGGCAGCCCTTCAAGGCGTCCCCAGCAGCCTTGGGTAGAAAACCCCTGGCTAAATAATAGTCAGCTCCCGCTGCGTCGGAGTATCAAGGTAAGAACATGAATCCATCCGGGAGCATCGCCCAGCGATTGCGCGCTGACTGGCCATTCCCTGCCGGCCGTCTGCCCTTTTTTTATGGCTGGGTTATCGCTGTGGTATCCACGCTTGGATTTCTGTTCAGTGTCCCGGGCCAGACTATGGGTATGGCGGTGTTTGCCGATACCTTTATCGAGGCGACCGGTCTGACTAGGACCGAGCTTTCTTTCGCCTACATGTTAGGCACCATCGCCAGTTCACTGTTCCTCACTCGGGCGGGGCGACTGTACGATATTCACGGCCCTCGCTTGCTGCTCATTGGGGCAAGCTTACTGCTAGGCGCTTCGGTGGCTTTCGTTTCCTTGGTCGATCGGATAAGCGGCGGTATCGCCAACGCCATGGGTATTGATGCCATGATGCCCGCCTTTCTGCTGATGACTGTTGGCTATTTTGGCGTTCGATTCAGCGGTCAAGGGGTCATGACCAGTGCCAGCCGAAACATGCTGCTGGTTTGGTTTGAACGCAAGCGCGGACTGGTATCCGGCACCCGCGGGGTCGTGGTGTCCTTAGGGTTTTCCCTGGCACCGCTGCTGCTCGCGCTGCTGATCGATAGCCTGGGCTGGCGCGAAGCCCTGTGGCTGCTCGCTGGGATTGTGGGTCCCGGGTTCGCCGTGCTGTGTTTTCTGCTGGTCAGAGATAACCCCGAGGCATGCGGTTTACGCGCCGATAACCAAGCCCACTTAGTCCAGGACCCCAGTCAGTCCCCACAGCAAACCAGCTATGCGCTGAAAGACGCGAGGCGCGATCGGGTGTTTTGGCTTTATTCCATGGGCCTGTCGATTCATGCGTTGTTCGGAACCGCAGTGACCTTTCATATTGTCGCGATCTTTCACGAAGCAGGTCGCAGTCGTGAGGAGGCGTTTGCCTACTTTATTCCCCAGGCCGTGGTATCCGTCGTTACCAACTTAAGCGCCAGTGCCCTCGCCGACTATAGGCGTCTCAAACCGTTTTTGTTGGTTATGCTGCTGAGTTTTGTCATGGGTGCCGTGGGTCTGATTTACCTTGATCACGCGGCTGGTTATTGGGGCTTGGTGTTGGGGTTTGGCCTGGGTGGTGGTCTTTGGGGCATGCTCTCGAACCTGGCTTTCATTCGACACTACGGGCCAAGGCATCTGGGAGAGATCAGCGGATTGAATGACGCGCTTACGATTTTTGCCAGCGCCATAGGCCCGCTGTTGTTCAGTGTGGCCTTTGATATAACGGGGACGTTTGCGGCAGGGCCGGTGCTTTGCATCCTAGCCCTGGTTGTTCTTTTTGTAGTGGCGGTACTGACACCTCAGCCTTTGGATCAGGTGTCGCGCCGCGGGGCCTAGGGCTCATCAAGCACAGCAGAGCTAGGAACGGTCTTGGCAATATCCCGGGCAGCGTATAACATTGCGCGCCCTCAAAAGGCAGCAAACACGACGGAGCGGGGATGGCGAAACGTCTGGTCATTGGGAACTGGAAGATGAACGGCAGCCTCGCACTGGTGGATGCAATGAAATCTTTACCCAAAGAAACCGGCGTAGATGTGGTAATCGTGCCGCCAGCTGTTTATCTGGCGCCAATGGTTCACGCCTCTGCGGGGGAATTTACCGTCGGTCTTCAGACTATAGGTCAATTCAGTTCTGGAGCGCACACGGGCGAAGTTGCAGCCTCAATGGCTTCCGAAGTCGGTGCTCAGTGGGTTTTGGTAGGACACTCGGAACGGCGAGACGCCCACGGCGAAAACGATGAGGTTGTTGCAGCCAAGGCGGAGCAGGGTTTAGCCGCGGGATTGTCTGTGGTGATTTGTGTTGGAGAAAGCCTGATGGAACGTGAAGCGGGTCGGGCGGAAGCCTTTGTCAGCCAGCAAGTCAGGGCACAGGTGGCCAGCTTACGAACCAAGGGCACAGTGGCCATTGCCTACGAGCCAATTTGGGCCATAGGTAGCGGCGTAAGTGCCAGCCCAGAACAGGCAGTGGCCATGCATCGGGTGATTCGCCAGACCCTGGCGGATGTTGCTCCTGAGCATGCAGAAGGGATTCGTATTTTGTACGGGGGCAGCGTAAACGCTGAAAATGCGGAGCAGCTCTTCGTGCATCCTGAGATCGATGGCGTTCTGGTTGGCGGCGCATCGCTGGACAAAGCGCAATTTGCTGCCATCATACGCGCCGCGAGTAGTGCTGCGGCCTGAGAAGGTAGCGGGCAAAAAAGGGCACCCCCACCGTTACGGCGGTGTGGCGACCCGAAAACGAAAAGAGTGATTAGATGTCGACATTAGAAACAGTGCTCTTGTCTTTACTGGTCATTGACGCCATTGCGTTAATCGCCTTGGTGCTGATTCAGCAGGGTAAAGGAGCCGATGTAGGAGCCGCTTTTGGCAGTGGTTCATCAAACACCGTATTCGGCAGCTCCGGCGGGGCGACGGCCATGACCCGAATTACTACTTGGCTCGCGATTGGTTTTTTTGTGATTTCTTTTGCGCTGGCCTACACAGCCAAGGAGCGCTCGGATCAGGCGGATCGACTCGGTATTCCACAGGTGTCCGAAAGCGTGAGCGATGATCCTGCAGGGGACTTATCCTTGGACCTTGAGCCTGCTAGCGACGACGCAACCACGGAGATACCCGAAATTTAAAACGGGCCCTTGGGAGAAAGATCGAAGGGCGTTGAAACTATGCCGAAGTGGTGAAATTGGTAGACACGCTACCTTGAGGGGGTAGTGGGCTTATGC
>CAZWQK010000169.1:0-4698 GCA_964635835.1 uncultured Pseudomonadales bacterium | reverse complement strand
ATGTGCTGGCACGGAAACACCAACACTGCGTACTGATACCAGGCATCCTCAATCTGCCGCCACTGGGGGTCGGTCAGTGAGTTTAAGTCCACGCCGGTCACCGTGGCCCCGAGCGTGGCGTCTATGGGTTCAATATGCATTTATCTCC
This sequence comes from uncultured Pseudomonadales bacterium, assembly GCA_964635835.1. Classification (GTDB taxonomy): domain Bacteria; phylum Pseudomonadota; class Gammaproteobacteria; order Pseudomonadales; family Azotimanducaceae; genus UBA4421. The sequence continues at coordinate 4,550 of CAZWQK010000169.1, read as the reverse complement.
CCTTTCTGCTCCTCTCAGCCTCCTCTCAGCCTCCTCTCAGTGGCCCCTTGCTGATTGCAGGGTGGATCAGCTGCTGCCGATGGACAGTAGATTTTCCACCGGTCGATAGAGTTCTTCGAGGTAGGTGACGTCTTCAGCTTCCAGAGAAATTGCCGCTGCTGCAACCAGGTCGTCTAGCTGACTGACCTTGGAAACCCCAACAATTGGAGCCGTCACTTCGGGCTTACTCAACAGCCATGCCACGGCAATCTGCGCTGGGGAGCATTCGTACTTGCTGGCCACCTCGATCACTCGCTCGGCGATTGGGAACACGTGCTCGCCGTGATACAGGCTTTCCGTGCGCACGCGATCTCGGCCCTGCGAGCGATTGGTGCTGCCGCCGCTAAAACCACCTTGATAGCTGCCTGCCAGAATGCCCCGAGCCAAGGGTGACCACGGTGTCAGAGCAACACCGGTGCTGGCGCAGTACGGGTTCATCTCCCGCTCCTCTTCCCGGTACACCAAGTTGTGGTGATTTTGCATGGACACGAATTGAGTCCAATTGTTCATTTTCGCCGTAAGCTGCAGCTCCGCGAACTGCCAAGCAAACATAGACGACCCGCCCAGATACAGAACTTTGCCTGCCTTCACGGCATCGTCCAGGGCCTCCAGGGTTTCCTCGATGGGGGCCTGAGCCGCTGAGGGAATGCCGTGGGGATGCCGATGGATTACGAGATGGTCAATGTAATCGTGGCCTGTTCGTCGCAAACAGGCATCGATGCCTTCACGAACGTGCTTACGCGACAACCCCCCTTGGTTCGCGCCGGAACCCATTGGCATGGCGATTTTGGTGGCAAGGACGTATTTATCCCGCGGCAGAAGTTCTTTGAGTAGTGCCCCCACCAATTCTTCAGAAGCGCCAAGGCCATAGACGTCGGCGCAGTCAAAGTAGAACAAACCGTGGTCGATGGCTGCTTTGAAAATGGGTCGGGCTTCATCCATCGTCAACGTCCAGTCCCCTTGATGCCCGCGTCCGGGAATACCAAAGTTCATCGTGCCCAAACAAAGTTGGGAAACTCGAAGCCCACTCTTACCCAGTTGCACCGCGTCTAACATCACCCTCTCCTTTATCGAATACTGCTCGAAGTACCTTTATAGCAGATATCGGGGAAATCTGACCAAACCCACACGGCAATCGCGACAGCTCTCTGCCATACCCTTCCCAGATAACCCGCAGCTTTGCTAGCGTTGGTGCTCTGTTAATTTGAGTTTCACCATGAATCAATCTATCGCCGTAGTGGGCGCGGGCATTTGTGGTCTCTTTACGAGCTTGTCGCTGGCTCGCAAGGGATTTGACGTCACACTGTTCGAGCGCGACGTGCCGCCGCCAGAGGGCAGCGCGGAGGAAGCCTTTTTTTCCTGGCAGCGCAGAGGGGCCGCCCAGTTTCGCCATCCCCACGCCTTTCTTGGGCTAATGTGCAGCGTGCTCGGCGAGAACTACCCGGACCTGCTATCTGAGCTTTTAGCTGCTGGCGCTCGCAAGATGACCTTCGAAGATATGGTGCCGAAACATCTTCAGCACCAATACCAGCCAGAGCCCGGCGACGAGCGCCTGTGGATGCTGTTGTGCCGGCGGGCCACCATTGAAACCGTATTACGCCGCTACGTGGAGCGGGAGCCGAACCTGACCATTCGCAGCCAAACTTTCGTCACCGATGTCATCGTCGAGTCCAACCAAAACGAAGTTGGGGACCAGGTACTAACGGTCACGGGACTTGAACTAACGGATCGTCAAAACAACAACAGCAAAAGCGTGCACCAGGCAGACATCGTTGTGAACGCATCTGGTCGCGCTGACAAATTTTATCAGTGGCTAAAAGTCAAGGGCGCCCAAGTCATAGAGCAGCGCGACGACGCCGAGATTGTCTACTACACGCGGCACTACGCGTTGAACCCCGGGGTCAGCGAACCGCCCCGGGACAGCGACAATCCCTCAGCCGGTGACCTGGGCTACCTCAAATATGGAGTGTTCCCGGGTGACAATGGCCACTTTGCCGTCATCGTTTGCCTGCCTAACGAGGAGTCGGAGCTGCGTCGAGCAGTCAAAGACGGAGACAAGTTTGACCAAATCTGTATGCACATTCCCGGCCTGGCGCCCTGGATTAGCCCCAGCCAAGCCACTGCCACCACGACACCCTTTGGTATTGGCGAGATCCACGCGGTTTGGCGGGACTACAATGCAGACCCTGCGGGCACCAAACTGCTGAACTATTTCGCCGTCGGCGACGCCGCCGCAAGAACAAACCCACTGTATGGCCGAGGCTGCAGTACGGGCACCCTACACGCGCACTTGCTCGGCGAAGTCCTGGCTGCTGAGACGGATCCTTGGCAGCGCGCACTGAATTTCCGCGCTAAAACCGAAGAAGAAATTCGGCCAATTTTCGATGCCAGCCTCCGTGAGGACAAAAGCGGGATCAAGAAAGCCGCGGCCGTTCGAGAGGGCAGAACCGTAGATCGGGCCAAGTCGCTATCGGCTTGGTTCAAACTGGCGTTCGCCGATGCCCTAGTCGCAGCGGCAAAGTACCAACTCCATGTCTACCGCGGCATCATGCGCACGGTAAATCTAGTGGAAAAGCCCGGCACTTTTTTGCGTGATAGAAAAATCCGCAACACGGTGTTGCGCTACATGCTGCGGGGCCGGGAAAAAAATTCGGCGGCACGCATTCAGCCCGGGGCAACTCGGCAGGAAATGATAAATACCGTTTGCGACACTCCCGAACTTCAATCCCAACCATAACTTTAGCCCGACCCAACACCACCCAAACACCACCCAAAGAGCAACCAAATGCAAGATCTGTTTTCGGTAAAAGATAAAGTCGTCGTCGTGACCGGCGGCTCCCGCGGCATCGGCGAGATGATTGCCGCAGGCTACCTGGCCAACGGCGCCAAGGTGTACATCACATCGCGAAAAGCCGATGTCTGTGACGCCACGGCCAAACGTTTGGCCGAAACCTTCGGTGGCGAGTGCATCTCTATTCCGGCCGACATGGCTACTCTGCAGGGCATTGAGGCTTTTGCCGCTGCCTTCGGCGACAGGGAATCTCATCTGGACGTGTTGGTGAATAACGCCGGCGTCGCCTGGGGCGCGCCGCTTGAGGACTTCCCTGAAGTTGGCTGGGATAAGGTCATGGACACCAACGTCAAGGGGGTTTTCTTTCTGACCCAAAAGCTGCTGCCGTATCTAGAGCAGTCTGCGTCTCATGACGCGCCTAGCCACGTTATCAACATCGGCTCTATCGACGGCATTAAAACCCCAATTTTTGACAACTTTTCTTACGGCCCGTCCAAGGCCGCAGTCCATCACCTAACCCGGGTTTTGGCGGCTCATCTGATTAAGCGCAACATCATCGTTAACGGCATTGCTCCGGGTCCATTTCCAACCTACATGCTTAGCGCCGGCGTTGGCGGCGGCGGTGATACCCAGAACACGGATTGGCAAGCCGTCGGCAAAGACAATCCTCGCGGCCGTGTCGGCACTGCCGAGGACATCGCAGGGCTGGCCATCTTCTTAAGCTCACGAGCCTGTGGCTTCACGGTGGGTGACGTCATTACCTGTGACGGCGGATCAGTAGTTTCCTGATCCCGACGGCCGCTACAGCTGGCGCTTTTGTATCCCCGGTGAGTACATAGCGATTAAGCGCTGATCGGCCTGCCACCCTGCCACTGACCGGGGAGAGATGGATTCGCGCAAAGCCTGCACATCAGCGTCTACGGCTTTCAGTTCCGCTAACTCTTGGGCGTCCACCGGCAGCCGCCGGATAAGAGCCGCCAAACGCAGGATCAGCCCGTGACACTGCTCCGGGGCCGCACCCTGAATGCCGGCCCAGGCACAAAAGGCCAGGTAGATGTACAGGGTTTCTCGTAACCCAAATGACGCCACGGCGCTCTGATCCAAAGCCGCTGGCGTGGCAACGCGATCCAGCTTGGCAATGCCCTGACTCATTTCCGGCAAAAACGTCCCATGCTTATCCTGCAGCGTCAGACCCGGGGTCTGTCGCGGCAAACAAAAATACTGAGCGGCGGCACCGCGATTGGCTTTGATGACCAAATGGGCCAGGGTCGTACTGCAGGCCACCCAAGTCTTGTAACCGCTAACGCATAACTTGCCTTCGTGCTCGTGGCTTTGGACACCGGCCAAGGGTGGATTGCCTTTACGATCTTCGGAAACGGCAAACGCCGCCAAACCGTCCATGGGGATACTGGGGAAGGTGTGGCGCAGCGCGCTTTGGTAACCGGCAACAAAGACCCAGGCCATGCGATCAGCCAAAAGCCCGCCAACGATTGCCAACTCCACAAGATCTGCTGTGACCAAGGCCTGTTCCCGCCAAACCGCGGCATAACCCGCTTCGTCGCCTTGGGCGGTTGGCCGGTGCCTCTCCAGCAACTTTGCGTAGTCAGGCATTACTGGGGTGCCTGGCCGCGAACCTGCAGGCGATGTATCAAGCGCGGATCATCGCCGTGATCGTGCACCGCGTAGTGCAGCAAACAGCGATTGTCCCACATGACAAGGT
>CAZWQK010000168.1:0-4719 GCA_964635835.1 uncultured Pseudomonadales bacterium | reverse complement strand
AGATCGTGGATTAACTGCGCCATATCCTCGATGGAGTAAATATCGTGGTGTGGCGGCGGGCTAATCAGGCCAACCCCTGGGGTGGAGTGGCGCAGGCTGGCAATGTAGTCATCCACTTTACCGCCAGGCAGCTCACCGCCTTCGCCGGGCTTGGCACCCTGGATGATTTTGATCTGCAGCTCGTCGGCGTTACTCAGGTAATTAATGGTTACACCAAACCGGCCGCTGGCCACCTGTTTGATCGCCGAGCGTTTGGAGTCGCCGTTTTCCATGGGAATAAAGCGCTTGGCGTCTTCACCGCCTTCGCCGGTATTGGACTTGCCGCCCATGCGGTTCATAGCAATTGCCAATGACTCATGGGCTTCTGCACTGATAGAACCAAAGCTCATGGCGCCGGTGGCAAAGCGCTTGACGATCTCGCTGGCGGGCTCAACCTCGTCCAGCTCAATGGCGGTTGCGGGGTAGTTGAAATCGAGCAGACCGCGCAGGGTGGCCTTGCGCGTGTTTTCGTCGTTGACTTGGTTGGCGAAAGCCCAGTACGCGTCCTTGCTGTTGCTGCGTGCCGCTGCCTGCAAACTGGCCACGGACTTTGGATCCCACATATGGGTGTCGCCGTGACGCCGCCAGTGGAAATCACCGGGATTGGGTAACACGCTGACGCTGGCCTGTTCGCGCTGGGGGTACCCGATTGCATGGCGGCGCTGCATTTCTTCAGCCAGTACGTCCATAGAGACGCCCTCAACGCGGCTGGCGGTGCCAATAAAAGCCTGGGCAATCACATCTTGAGCCAACCCTACCGCCTCGAAAATTTGTGCACCCTTATACGATTGCAGGGTGGATATGCCCATTTTCGCCATGACCTTGAGCATGCCTTTGGCAACGGCCTTGCGATAGTTGCGCACAACATCATCTTGGGTCTCAACATCCTTAACGCTGTCGAAGGCGCCTTTTTCTTGCGCGTCCCACAATGCCTCGAAGGCCAGATAAGGGTTTATGGCGTCTGCGCCATAACCAACCAGCAGGCAGTGATGATGGACTTCCCGGGCCTCGCCGGTTTCGACGATCAGGCCAATTTGGCTACGCTCTGCCTTGCTGACCAGAGAGTGGTGAACACTGCCCACTGCCAATAGCGCGCTCATGGCGACTCGGTCGGTGCCCAGAGCCCGGTCGCTGAGCACTACGAGGCTGTAGCCGTCGGCGATGGCCTGGCTGGCTTCGCGCTTGATGCGGGTCAAGGCTTCGCTCAGCCCAGCGCTGCCGGAGTTAGCGGGATAAGTGATATCAATGCTAGCCGTGCGCCAGCCCCGATGATCCATTGCGGCAATGGCTGCCAGCTCGTCGTTGGTCAAAATGGGGTGTGGTACCCGCAGCCGGTGTGCGTTTTTGGCTTCGGTTTGCAGCAGGTTTTGCTCGGGTCCAATGTAGCACTCCAGCGCCATGATGACTTCTTCGCGAATGGAGTCGATGGGCGGGTTGGTGACCTGAGCAAAACGTTGCTTGAAGTAGTCATACAGCATACGCGGCTTGTCTGACATCACCGCCAGCGCGGCGTCGTTGCCCATGGAGCCGAGGGGGTCCCGAAGCTCTTTGATCATGGGCAGCAACATAAACTGCATAGTCTCTTGGGTGTACCCGAAGGCCTGCATGCGCGGCGTCAGCGTGACGTGGTTGAGGGTCTTGCCAGGAACGCTGGGCAGTTCCGCCAGTTCAATTCGCTGCTCCTCTACCCACTTCTGATAGGGGCGGCGGCTGGCCAGGTCGGATTTCAGTTCCTCATCAGGAATCATGCGGCCCTGCTCGAAGTCGATCAGGAAAATTCTGCCGGGCTGCAGTCGGCCCTTTTCAACGACTTTGGCGGGATCCACTGGCACGACGCCAACCTCTGAGGCCATGATGCAGGTGTCGTCGTCGGTAATGTAGTAGCGCGAGGGTCGCAGGCCGTTGCGGTCGAGGACCGCGCCAATGCAGGACCCATCAGAAAAGGCAATGGATGCGGGTCCGTCCCAGGGCTCGATAAGGCAAGAGTGATATTCGTAAAAGGCCTTCTTTTCGGCAGACATGCTGGTGTGCTGTTGCCAGGCCTCGGGAATCATCATCAGTAACACTTCCGGCAGGGAGCGGCCAGACATCAGCAGAAACTCTAAAACGTTATCGAAAGTGCCCGAGTCCGAGCAGTCTGGCTCGACAATCGGGAACAACTTTTTGATGTCCTCGCCAAAGTAGTCCGAGGCAACCGTGCCTTCCCGGGCGTTCATGGCGTTAATGTTACCCAGCAGCGTGTTGATCTCGCCGTTGTGGCTCATAAACCGGCTGGGTTGCGCCCGATCCCAGGAAGGAAAGGTGTTAGTGCTGAATCGCGAGTGCACCATGGCCATGTGGCTTTCGTAGCCGGCATTGGTGAGGTCTGGGTAAAAAGGAAACAGCTGGTCCGGCGTCAACATGCCTTTATAAATGATGACGTTAGTAGACAGAGAGCACATGTAAAACAAGTGCGCCTGGCTCACGGAATCGTCGGCGCGCACAAGATGCGCACTGTGTTTGCGGATGGTGTACAGCTTGCGCTCGAAGGATTCGTTTTCCATGCCGCCAATTGCACCCTTGCCGACAAAAAGCTGCTCGAAAGCCGGCATGGCGGCACGAGCGGCTTTGCCGACATCAGCAATGTCCGGGCTGGTGGGCAGTTGCCGCCAGCCGATGAGGGTTTGGCCTGCATCGTCAATGGCTTTAGCGATAATTGCTTTACAGGTGGCGCGCTGATCTGGATCCGTTGGCAGGAAAATGTTGCCTACGCCGTATTCGCCTGGATTGGGTAGCTCGCGCCCAAACAGCTCTTGAGCGAGGCCACTGAAGAAGCTGTGGGGCATACCGGTCATCACCCCTGCACCGTCGCCGGTGTTCTTTTCGTAACCGACGCCACCACGGTGCTCCATGCAGCAGTTCATGGCGAAAGCATCCTGTAAGATCTTGTGACTTGGGCGACCCTTGATGTCGCAAACGAAGCCAACGCCGCAACCGTCTTTCTCGTTGGCGGGGTCGTACAGTCCGTTTTTCTGTGGGAAATTTCCGTTGAATGTCAGCGTCATAGATCGTCTCAGTTATTTTCACGTCGAGGCTATAGACTGCGTCGACGAACCCTTACGTCAGGCCAAGCGGTCGGTGACACACCGGGCCGTAAGCAAGTGTAATGCTTGGTGCCAATTGCAAGGGTCACAGTGCCGGGCTGCGCGATCGATGCGCAACCAAGGCGGTTTTCTTAATTTGGTTTGGCAGATGCCCTGATTTCAGATGATCTGCCGATCAGCGTCGACGGGTGGTAACCCAGCCGGCTGGCAACACTCTCAAAATTGCACTGTCGAATCAAGCCTGTGATGGGTTTTGTCGAAGGTGAAGCAAGGCACAGATGGGCGCCTCACGAAGCCGAAAATGGTAAAAAAATGAGCAACCTAGGGGCATTTTTGTGGCGACAATTTGATTTACCTGTAGTTCACGTAGCCCTGTGCGACCTGGCATCGGGTTCGACGAAGATATGCCTGCACCGGCGTGTCGGCACCGAGACCTTGTCGGATTTGTGGGCTTTGCCTGGTGGTCGCATCGATCCAGGAGAAAACCCCATCGACGCGGCGCACAGAGAGGTTTGGGAGGAGGTTAGTGTTCGACCATTGCAGCTACGGCTTGCTGGGGTGCTGACCTTTGCCCTAGCGGGCAGAGTAGAGGGCGAGACAGAGACAGGAACAAAGACAGGAACAAAGACAGATACCCACACCCAAAGACTGGGTTGTAACTTTGTTTTCGCATGTCATCGGTGGCAAGGAGATGTGGAGTGTCGGGAGCCCCTGCTGCACGGTCCCCCTGAGTTTTTTCCAGCGGACCAACTACCCAGCCCAGTGCCTGCTTGGATTACTGCAATAGTTCCCCGCATTGCCGCCCACAAAGCGCCGCTTTTTCGGCATTTCGATGGTTAGGCGCCCAATTTCAGCTTCCGCCTGTGGATCAGCCCAGGCAATAACGATTTCTGTGCGGCAATTTCCTGCCAGACCCCTTAGAATGCGCCCTCGTTAAAAACCACTTGTTCAATCGTTGAGAGATAAATAATGAAAGATCCAGTTCGCGTAACCATTACCGGTGCAGCAGGCCAAATCGGCTATGCCCTGCTTTTTCGCGTCGCCTCGGGAGCGATGTTGGGGAACGATCAGCCTGTGATTTTGCAGCTGCTGGAAATTACGCCAGCGCTGGATGCGGTGAAGGGTGTGGTCATGGAGCTGGACGATTGTGCGTTCCCATTGCTGCAGGCGGTGACCTATACCGATGACGCCAATGTTGCGTTTAAGGACACCGATTATGCGCTGCTCGTGGGGTCGCGGCCTCGGGGTCCTGGTATGGAGCGTAAGGATTTGCTGGAGGCCAACGCAGCAATCTTCTCTGCTCAAGGCAAGGCGCTGAACGATAACGCCTCCCCTTCCGTCAAAGTCCTGGTGGTAGGCAACCCGGCCAATACCAATGCACTGATTGCCCAACGCAATGCGCCGGATTTGGATCCTCGAAACTTCACGGCCATGACGCGGCTGGATCACAACCGCGCGATGGCTCAGCTGGCCGCCAAGGCGGGTAAGCATGTGTCAGACGTTGAAGGTTTGTGCATCTGGGGCAATCACTCAGCCACCCAGTATCCAGACATCCATCGGGCTGCGGTGGCGGGCGAGGCCGCCATGGGTATGGTGG
>CAZWQK010000167.1:0-4731 GCA_964635835.1 uncultured Pseudomonadales bacterium | reverse complement strand
CCAGGGACAAACTCAAGCCGCGACGGTAGCGCTATTCGTGGTGGACACGGGTATGGGCTGCCGGGGTTTTTTTCGGCAAGCCGGCAAAACCGTGACCTGGGAAATTCTCTTTCGCCCGACTCAACAGGTGGTTGGCGGGGATAACGTGGTGTCGTTAATGCGGCGTCGCTAATGCGAATCACAGTGCTAACTAAGTAAGTAAGGGGCGACTAGCTGGGCGCTCTGTTGAGCTAAGACATGCTGCAGGGCAGTGATATCCGCGTCGGCGAAAATCAGTCGCTCGCCGGCACTGTTGGCGATGCAGTAAAGAGTGTGCGCCATTAGCTGAATGTCCACGTCGGCTCCGAGCTGACCTACGCCCTGGGCCTGTCGAAGCAGTTGGTAGTAGTAGCTATCGCCGCTTTGATCCACCAACTCCATCACCTGAGTGCTGCCTTGGTGGCCGCCGGGACTGGGCGCAAAGGAGTTACTTAGCAATAATAACCAATTCTGATCCGTGGCGCGGATGAACTTGAAGCGCTCGGCGTTGATCTGGTCAATGCTGGCCAGCAAGTCACCGCGATAGTTTTTAATGATCGACAGGATGGGCTCTTCAGGACCCATAAAGTTGTCGATTATGAGTGCCTGCACAATGTGGGCTTTAGACGGGAAATGGTTGTACAGGGTTTGGTAACTGACCTGGGCTGCCCGGGCGATGTTCTTCATGCTGGTGTTTTGCCAATCAGACTCCGCCACTAATGACTTGGCGGCGGTCAGGATTGCTGCGCGCTTTTTCTGGCGATTAATTTGGCGAAGGGACATAACAGGCCGAACATAGACGTAGTCAAAAAACAGACTACACCAAAACCGACAGCGAATTTGCCGGAGCTGCTTTTAGACAGACACCGGCGGCTCAGACGCCACCATGTTTAGTGCAACGTCGTCGGGTATACCCATGGTGGCTTCATAACGTCCGGGAGGATAGTTGCTCATGTGGGGCCCGGTGGATGCATCATTAATAGCGGGTTGGCTGATGCTGCCGCCGCTGCCGGCAAACGCCTCAGGGTTTTTGTAGCGGGCCAGTTCCTCGGCCGAGATGCCTGCCAGGGCCACCACTTCAGGATCAATCCACTGCTCGTTATTGATCGGTTCCAAAGAATAGGACAGCTCCAGCGAGAGATTTTCCGGCCCGGCAAAGTACATGCTCACGCACATGCCATGATCCAGCGGCCCTAGCACCGGCACACCCTTGCTACGCAGTCTGTCCCGCATGGCCATCATTTCATCGTGATCTTTGACCTTCAGCGCCAGGTGCTGCATGGTGCCTGCGGCGCTGTTAGCGCCGGGATTTCCCGCATGGGTGACACCCATTTGCACCTGAATGTTTTGGATGTCTGGATTGCAGACAAAGGCGATGGAGCTTTCATCGCTTAAGCGCAAAAATCCGTGCCATGTGTTTTCCACTCCGTGCATCCAATACAGGGCTTGCAGCTCCATGCCCAGTTTGTCGGTGAAGAACTCGATTTGGCTTTTCATGTCTGCAGTGGATAAGGCCAAGTGGTGCAGGCCTTGAACTTTGTTGTTCATATCCTCTCCATGCGGGCGGTTTTTAGTGGTCAGCGTTAGCTGACAATAGGGCTGGCCGAGGCATCCGCCGCCTCAAGATTGGCTTTTTTCGCCTCCATCAGCTGGGGCACGATGCTGTCCAGCTCCTCTACCGACCAAACGCCCTCGGATTTTTTGAACTGCTTGATAATGCGCGGCTGCTGCATGATGGCGATGCCGCCTCGGGCCGCGTGGAAAATCTCTGAGGTGATGCCGGCAGATTCTTCACCGGCCAGCCAGGCACAAATGGGTGCAATGTGCTGGGGGCCGCCCGCTTCCATATCCGCTTCCTCGATGGTTTCCCCGCGATTCTCGCGCAGTGGAATCGTCATGCGGGTTAGGGCGCCGGGAGAAATGGTGTTGCTGGTGCAGCCATATTTGGCAAGCTCTAAAGCCATGACTCGGGAAAAACCGGCGATGCCGGCTTTGGCCGCCGCGTAATTGGCTTGGCCAAAGTTACCAAACAGGCCAGAAACGCTGGAAAAGTTAATGATGCGGCAGCCGGTTCGATTTTCCGCGCGGATGTAGTTAGCGAAAGGCCGGGTGCAGCAGTAATGGCCTTTCAGGTGGACGGCCAAAACCGCATCCCAGGCGGATTCTTCCATTTTGAAAATCGTGCTGTCCCGTAGAATACCCGCGTTGTTAACCAGAATGTCCATGCCGCCGAAGGCGTCGATGGCGGTTTGGATGAGGCGCTCACCGCCGGCTACATCGGCAACAGAATCTGTGTTGGATACCGCTTCGCCGCCGGCGGCTTTGATTTCGGCAACTACTTCGTCGGCGATCATGGTTGCCCCGGTGCCGTCGGTGTTAGCTCCCAGATCGTTTACCACAATCTTGGCCCCTTGCGAGGCCATTAATAGGGCGATCTCTCGTCCAATTCCCCGGCCGGCTCCGGTAATTACTGCTACGCGGTCTTTTAATCGGCTCATGCTAATCTCTCCTTTTTGTTGAAAGCCTTTAAGTACACCCAGCAGTTTTAACCTCATCGCCGCCAATGAACAACCAGAACATTAAAAAAAACTATGGCCACCCAAACGACACCTTTGGTGATGCCACAGCTCGCATGACCGAGGAGATTTTTGACCACGGCGTGGATCGCGCAGTGTTGCTGATGCGCCACTCTGCACGGGAGTATCGCCGGGATATTCACGATTTGGAGAATCCGTTAACCGAGGAAGGCAGGGCGCTGGCGTCTCGGTTCGGCGGTCGGCTTCCGGATGTGGATTTGCGCGGTTACTCCAGTCCCGTGCAGCGCTGCTCGGATACGGCATCCCTCGCCATAGCCGGCTCCGCTGCGGCTACGCGGGGCGGGGTGGTGAGCAAGGTTCGGGACATTGAAGCCTTTGGCGTGTTTTACGCGCTGGATCAGATACGTATGTGGAAAGGACTGCGCAACGCCGGCGGCCTGGCCAGCTACGTGGGCTCGTGGTTTGCCGGTGAGATCTCCCAGGCGGCCATGATGCACCCGCGCCGGGCCGTGGCCATGGTGCTGGAGGTCATGCTGGACAAACTCAAAGCCCCGGCAGCCCAAGCGGGTTCTCGGCAGCTGGATCTGTGTGTGACCCACGACATGACCATATTCACCCTGCGTCATGGAGCGGGTCTGGAGCCCGTGGATGCGGCGGACGTTCAGTTCATGGACGGGCTACTGATGTTTGAAAAAGCCGGGCGGGTATTCTTTGCCAGCCAGCATGGCGGGGTGGTTGAGGTCGACGACAAATTGCTGGCTCACAGTCGCTAGGCCTGCTCCTGCATCTCCTCTAATTCAATCCAACGCTCGGTGGCGTTATCCAAAGCCTCTTGAGTGGACGCCAACTCCTTGAGCACGGGTTCCGTAACCGCAAACTCCTGAGCGTAGAAATCTGCCGCTGACGTTTGCTCAGTCAATGCCGCAAGCTGGGCCTCCAGTCCCGCGATGGTATCTGGCAGCGCATCTAACTCTCGCTGAAACTTGTAGCTGAGCTTCTTCTTGGGCTCCGGGCGGGTGGCCTCCACCGGCTCGGGCCTGGGTGGCGACGGCTCGGTGCTCTGTGCTACCGGCATTGTGCCCGGGCGCTGCTCCAGCACCGCCAGCGCGCGGCCCCGGCTGGCCCAATCGCTGTAGCCGCCCTGATATTCCACCAGCCGGTTGCCTTCTTCAAAATCGTTGCCTTCTTCAAAAACAAGGGTGCTGGTCACGACGTTGTCGACAAAGTCGCGGTCGTGGCTGACCACGATTAACGTGCCTGCGTACTCCACCAGTTTTTCTTCCAGCACCTCCAGCATTTCAATGTCCAGGTCGTTAGTGGGTTCATCCAGCACCATCAAGTTATTGGTTTGGGTGAAGAGCTTGGCTAAGAGCACGCGATTCACCTCGCCTCCCGACAGGTGCTTGATCGCTGTGCGCGCACGCACGGGGGTAAATAGAAACCCCTTCAGGTAACCGATGACGTGCCGGTCGCCACCGTTGATAGAGATATGATCCTTGCCGTTGCCCACATTGAAGGCCACGCTCTTGTCCCACTCCAAACCTTCCCGCACCTGGTCGAAGTAGCCGATGGTCAGGTTGGTGCCGATTTTCACGGATCCCGCATCGGGCTGCAGTTGCCCCAGCAAAATCCTCAGCAGGGTGGTTTTGCCAACGCCGTTGTTACCGATGATGCCGATGCGGTCGCCGCGCATGATCTTCAGTTTGAAGTTGTTCAATAAGGGTTTGCCCTCGTAGCCATGGGTGATGGCTCGGGCTTCAATGACCTTGCGCCCGGACTCTTCGCTGGCGGCAATTTGAATCTGCGCTTTGCCCTGCTTCGCCAGCCGTTTGCTGCGCTCGTCCCTCATGGCTTTCAGCGCTCGAACGCGGCCCTCGTTGCGGGTGCGTCTGGCCTTGATGCCCTGACGAATCCAGGCTTCTTCCTGAGCCAGGCGTTTATCAAACAGGGCGTTGCGAGTTTCCTCCTCCTCCAGCGCCTGTTCTTTTAGCTGCAGATAATTGGCGTAGTCGCCGGGCCAACTGATGATGCGACCCCGATCAATCTCCACAATGCGAGTCGCCAGCTTTTGCAGGAAAGCCCGGTCGTGGGTAATAAAAATCACGCTGCCCTGGTAGCCCCGCACCTCGTGCTCGAGCCATTCAATGGTGGCAATGTCCAGGTGGTTAGTGGGTTC
>CAZWQK010000166.1:0-4760 GCA_964635835.1 uncultured Pseudomonadales bacterium | reverse complement strand
CCTGAAGAATCGCAGCCATCCGCTCCAGGCCCATTCCCGTATCAACCCCGGGCTGGGGCAGCGCGTCCATGCTGCCGTCGGCGTTGCGATCGAACTGGGGAAACACGAGATTTTGAAACTCAATAAACCGGTCGCCATCTTCGTCCGGTGATCCGGGAGGCCCCCCGGCAATGGATGGTCCGTGATCGTAAAACAACTCGGTACAGGGTCCACACGGGCCGGTATCTCCCATGGTCCAAAAATTCTCTTCCAGGTCGATCACCCGCTCCCTGGGAATACCCACCTTGTCCTGCCAGATTTTTCGGGATTCGTCATCGGTCGGATGCACGGTGATGAGTATTTTATTGGCATCAAGGCCCACCACATCCGTCGCAAATTCCCACGCCCAGGTGATGGTTTCTTCTTTAAAGTAATCCCCAAAACTAAAGTTACCCAACATTTCAAAGAACGTGTGGTGCCTGGCGGTATAGCCCACATTCTCCAGATCGTTGTGCTTTCCCCCGGCGCGGACGCAGCGCTGAGCCGATGTTGCCCGGGTATAACCTGGATCAGATTTACCCAACAACGGATCCTTGAATTGATTCATGCCGGCATTAGTAAACAGCAGCGTGGGATCATTGTTAGGCACAAGGGAGCTTGAGGGCACAATGCGGTGTTCTTTGGACTCATAGAAAGCAAGGAACGCCTTGCGCAAATCGGCGGTTTTCATGGTGTAACGACTAGCCATTCAGGGAGCGCGAACTATAGAGCATTCACGGCGCTATTGGCAGAAGCGGCGGCTTAGACGCGGTGGAAATTTTTGCCCCTGGGAACGTTTTCAGCTGCCCGGGCCTAAGGCATCTACTGGTCTATTTAGGTTTGTTCAAGGTTTATTCGGGGTTTATTCGGGGCTTGCTCTGGACTCGTTTTCGAGTCGTTTTGGAAGTGCTTGTGAGGCGGCCTACCTGGGTCAGACCTGCTACCCAGCAGCTAAGTCGCCCATCAATCAAAATCTGAGGATGACTCGGCCTCTGCGTTGTTCAGAACCTTCTCGATAACCTTGGAGGAAAGGCCGCCGGAAAACCCTCGACGGGCTAGCATTCTTGCCAAGCGCCCTCGGGCCTTTTGCAAAGCATGCCACCGCTCACTGGACGACGACCAGTCTCCGTGCCGGTTTGCACCGCTATCGAAATCCGCCTCATCGAGAGATTCGTCAGCATCTGCCTGTATTGTCGGCGCAATCGGCCGGTGGGCCTTTGTTGCCTGGGCTAGGGCGCGGTCGAACCATTGCTCCCGATAAGGTTCGAGCAGGTCGTCCACCAGATCCGCATCCAAACCGTTTTGCTCAAGTTCCCGGGCGATGTAGATGGGCCCGTAACCCCGCTCAACTCGGCTGCGACAAAACGCCTCCCCGTAGCGCTGATTGTCTAACAGCCCCTGAGCAACCAGCTCGGCAATGACCTCGCCCACCGCATCGTCGCTGAAACGCCGAGAGAGCTTGCCCGTCAGCTCAAGGATGCTGAAATCACGAGAAGCCAATAATCGAACCCCAGCCGCCATTGCTTTCGCGTAGCCGCCGTCCGCGGCCTTGCTGTTCAATTCTTTTCGCGCTGAGTCACTGAGAGGCGCACGGGTTTTGGCGCGACGTTGTTGGCGGGAGAAACCTTGGTTCTTACCACTTTGGCTCTTACCACCCTGGCTCTTACCACCTTGGCTCTTACCACCTTGGCTCTTAGAACCTTGGCTTATTGCGCTTTGAGTTCTTGACTCATGCTTTGAGCCAGGGTTTGAGCCAAAGTTCGAGTCAAGACTCTCTGTCTGTTCTTCCCACATCACTGGTTTATGGCCGTCGGCTGGGTTGGCGCAGGGTTGAGACTAGTGCTCTGCCCCGGGACCGTCGCCCAGACCTGCATCTTCGGCGTCTAAGGTCTCGACATTTTCCGCACCTTCTCCGCCGGGCATCGGCATGAGCTGCTGCCGAATACGGCCTTCGATCTCCGCTTTCAGCTCTGGATGATCATCAAGAAAATCCGCCGCATTCTTGCGGCCCTGGCCGATCCGTTCACCATTGTAGGAGTACCACGCGCCTGATTTCTCAACCATGTTTTGCTCCACGCCCAGCTCTAAGATCTCGCCAGTGCGGTGAATGCCTTGCCCGTACAGAATCTGGAACTCGGTTTGCCGGAATGGGGGGGCAACCTTGTTCTTGACTACCTTGACCCGGGTTTCGTTGCCAACTACCTCGTCACCATTCTTTACCGCACCAATTCGGCGAATATCCAAACGAACCGAGGAGTAGAACTTCAGAGCGTTACCGCCAGTGGTAGTTTCTGGCGAGCCAAACATCACGCCTATCTTCATGCGGATTTGGTTAATGAATACCACCAGCGTATTGGACTGCTTGATGTTACCGGTCATTTTCCGCAGGGCCTGACTCATCAATCGGGCCTGCAGGCCAACATGACTATCGCCCATGTCGCCTTCAATCTCCGCCCGCGGGGTTAATGCCGCTACTGAGTCGACGATCACAACGTCAACTGCAGCAGATCGCACTAACATGTCACAAATTTCCAGAGCTTGTTCGCCGGTATCTGGCTGGGAAACCAGCAGGTCGTCGGTGTTGACGCCTAAGGCCTGGGCATACATTGGATCAAGGGCGTGCTCGGCGTCGATAAAGGCACAGGTGCCGCCGGCTTTTTGTGCCTCTGCAATGACCTGCAGGGTCAGGGTCGTTTTACCCGAGGACTCAGGTCCGTAAATTTCCACAACGCGGCCTTTGGGCAACCCGCCAATACCCAGAGCCACGTCCAGGCCCAAAGATCCGGTGGAGATCGAGGGAATGGTGACCAGCTCTTTGTCGCCGAGCCTCATCATAGAGCCTTTACCGAACTGACGTTCTATCTGCGCCAGCGCCGCGCTCAGCGCTCTTTCTTTTTCCGGGTTGGTCTTGCCGGCGTCGCCTACATTGGTCTTTGCGTTTTCTTTAGCCATCGTGATCCCTCGAATCCTGTTAGATAATTGTCTGTCCGTTTAGCAGCCTGCAATCTTTTCGGTACTGTATATCCATTCAGTACCTCTCGCAACAACCCTTTTGTTTTTTTTTTGCCCGATGTCGGATTTTTACCTGGGCCTTAACCGCCGCAAATATTGTTCGAAAACAAACGTTCCTCACGTTTTGGTTGCTGATAAGGGCCGCATTGTTGCTCCACGGCCAACCCACCGCTGGGTGCCTCAGTTGCTACCGTTCAAGCGGTTATCGGTTGACGATTCTTTGCCGGGTGTAGTGTACTGACCGCATCGCTCAGTCACACTCGTTAGACGCCGCAAGCGCTGTTCATTGGTCTTGGAAAACACATGCCTCCCAGCAAACCCGCTGCCCCAGAAAACACCGATGCCACGACTCAAGATCACTTGAGCCAGCACCCGTCCGAACCTCAAGACTCGGAAGAAAACGCTCTTACGCCGCCACCAGCGCCCCAGCTCAAGCCCCAACTGACACCCCAACTGACACCAATGATGCAGCAGTACCTGGCTATTAAGGCGGAACACCCCGATGCCCTGCTCTTTTATCGCATGGGGGACTTTTATGAACTGTTTTTTGATGACGCCAAGACAGCGGCTGACCTACTCGACATTACGCTAACCGCCCGAGGCCATAGCGGTTCTGAACCCATTCCCATGTGCGGCGTGCCCTACCATGCAGCAGACGGCTATCTGGCGCGCTTAGTGAAACTGGGACGCAGCGTGGCTATTTGTGAGCAGGTGGGTGACCCCAGCACCAGTAAGGGGCCCGTGGAGCGTCAGGTAAAGCGCATCGTCACACCGGGCACTCTCACCGATGACGCCTTGCTGGAGACTCATCACGACAGCGCCATTGCCGCGATTTTTTTCGCCAATCATGATGCCAAGCAAAACGGGCCTGGCGGCGTAGGCCTGGCGCTGCTGAATCTGTCCAGTGCCCAGCTGCAGGTGCAGCAACTGAACTCTGGGACGGGACTGGTCGACGCGGTTTCCGCCCTTCGTCCCGCGGAAATTTTGCTGCCCGAAGCCCAAGCTGAGCTGTGGCAGCCGGCGCTTGCAGGCATTGCAGCGGTGACTTGTCTGGAAGCGGACCGGTTTCAACCCCAGCGCGGGGCCCTGCTGCTAGATCGCCACTTCAATCGCGATGTCGGGCAGGCCACGGGCCTGGACAAAAGCGCCGCGTGCTTTGTTGCCGGCGAAGCGGCCCTATCCTACGCCAAAGCGACCCAGTGCCAGAACCTTGAGTTCTTGCAGCAGATCACGGTGAAAGAAGACCTTCAGTACGTGGGTATGGACGCTCAATCCCGGCGCAACTTGGAGATTGACCGACGCACCAACGGCGCCACGGATCACACGCTGCTAAGCCTGATAGACAGCACTGTAACGCCCATGGGCGGCAGGTTATTGCAGCGCTGGCTCCACGACCCCTTACGGGATTACCAACAGGTGCGTGAGCGTCAGCAGTGGCTGACTGATGCGCTGGACATGGGCCGAACGGACACAGTGCGCGCCCAGATCAAACCCATTGGGGACATGGAGCGCATCTTGACCCGAGTCAATCTGGGCTCGGCGTCACCGCGCGACATCGGCAAGCTCCGCGATGCCCTCGGCATGCTGCCGGAGGTCAAGCGAGTTTTGGCCGACCTGCCCGGATCCTTGAACCAGCGGCTGCTAGACGACTTGGGTGACTTTAGCCAAATTCATCAGTGGCTCAGCATTGCGTTGGTGGAGGAGCCGCCGGTAACCCTGCGCGAGGGCGG
>CAZWQK010000165.1:0-4768 GCA_964635835.1 uncultured Pseudomonadales bacterium | reverse complement strand
TTGCGGATTGGGTTGCGAAAGTCCTTCTAAGCCTCTTTTATCTGGGCCTCTTTTACCTGGGCCTCTTTTATCTGGGCATCTGGGTATCTGGGCCGCGTTCGTGGAACCCACCTTGGTGACAACCGACTTTTAGGGCCTTCTTTTAAGAGCTTTCTTTTTAGAGTCTTCTTTTTATAGGCTTCTTTGAAGTCTTCGCGTGGGGCTTTTTGCGCTCTCAATAGCGCGCCAGGGAAGTAGGAGGCGCTAGGAGACAGTTTGATGGCGTCCAAAAGCAACGCGGACCGCACCGCTGAGACCCACCCGCAATGGCATATTCGGGTTACGGCCAACACCCTGGGGTTCCTGCTCAACCCAGTTCAAAATCGCCTGCCAAGCGTCCAAATCTTTTTGGGTTTGCCACCTGGGTAGCTCATGAATACCAAGACCAAGCTCGGCGCTCTGGGTGTAGTTCACTGAGTCACGTAACGTGGCGACGGAGGGAATGTCAAAGTTTTCTAAAAATCGACCCAGGCGCTGACTGCCGCGACTGTTGGTCTTTAAGCGGTTAGCAATGATGCCTATCCGTTTTTGATTTTGAATACCCCGGGTGCCAAGCAGCAGGTCGGCTATGCAGTGGGTGGCGGCGTGAATGTCGATATCCGAGGACATCACGGGCATCAAAATAGCGTCAGCCCCTCGCGTGGCGGCTTCCAGCCCGTGACGATCCAGCCCAGCGGGTGTATCAACAATCAGCGCCGTGCAATCTGTTGGCGGTGTCAGTTGAAAGCTGCGGGTGGCCTTGCCATGGCTTCGATAGCCGGCAATCCCGGCGATAGGGGCCGCGTCATCGGGACGCTGTTTGAGCCACCGCATGGACGACCCTTGCGGATCAAGATCTAAAACCGCCGGCTTGCCGCCGCCCATGGCCATGGCTGCCGCCAAATTAATGGCGACGGTGGTTTTCCCGGATCCGCCCTTGCTGTTAATTACGACAATTTTGCGCATTGCGTCAGTTGACCCCGAAGAACCGAAGAATGCAAGACTTCAGGGGCCAGAAAAATGAGCGGGTGTGGGCAGTTAGACAACTTTGCGCCGACCTTACTTCATTCGATTTTCCACGGCTTTGAGCATACCTCGGAGTATCTGCACCTCGGTTTCATCCAGCTGGGCGCGCATAAATAGTCGGCGCAGTCGCGTTAATGTATTTCCGGGGTTCTCGGCATCCACAAACCCGCTGGAGAGCATTACCGCGGATAGATGCTCCAGGAGTTTGTCGACCTGCAAACCCGACGCCGGATCTTTATCCCAAATCCGCTGGCCCATGGCGGACACGTCCGTTTGCACGCGCTGGCTTGGGGCTGATACCTGCAGGCCTGCTTGTTCAAGGTGCTGAAAAATTTCGTAGCAAATCACCTGCACGGCCATGGCGAGATTCAGCGATCCATACTCCTTTGACGAGGGAATTTGCAGATGCGTATGGCACTTTTGCAGCTCATCGTTGCTTAACCCGCTGTCCTCGCGGCCAAACAAAATGGCGATTTCCGCCTCGGCTGGCTGTTCCTCCAGCACGGGCCCTAGATCTTTGGCCAACACCGCAGGCCAGGGAATGGCCCGTGCTCGCGTACTGGTACCAATGACGAAATGGCAGTCGGCAATGGCCTGTTCCACATCGGCCACCACTTGGGCTCCGTCTAACACATCCATGGCACCGGCGGCGCGCCAATCTGCTTGAGGATCCGGGTATCGAACCGGGTTAACCAGCACCAATCGATGCAGCCCCATGGTTTTCATAGCGCGGGCCGTGCCACCAATGTTGCCCGGATGACTGGGTTCCACGAGGACGATACGAACTCGCCGAAAAAGGGTATTCAATTTGGTAGTTGCCTTAGGTTCGTAAATTGGTTCGTAAATTCATGTCGGACTGCCGCTTAGCCGAACTGTTTTCTTGTCTGGCTATTTCCGGTCTGGGCTCTTTTCCTCGACAGGCTCTTTTCCTTGCCAGGCTCTTTTCCTTGCCAGGCTTGGCTTCCCTGTCTGCAACCATTAGCATGCCCAACCTCTTCCTTTGGACACCTCAGCTATGCAGCCCATGGCAAACATCGCGTTACGCGCCGCACGTAAAGCAGCGGATTTTCTGGCTCGCAGTATGGACCGGACTGACCAGTTTCAAATACAGGAAAAGCGACGCAACGATTTTGTGTCCAATATCGATCGCACCGCTGAAGCAATTATCATTGAACAGATCCGGGAAACCTACCCAAACCATCGAATATTGGCGGAAGAATCCGGCGAGCAGGCTGGAGATTCCGAGTACACCTGGATCATTGACCCCCTGGACGGCACTCTTAACTATCTGCAGGGCATTCCCCACTTCGCGGTCTCCATTGGCATCATGAAAGGCAATCACCACGAACACGGCGTGATCGTGGATCCGATCCGCGGCGAAGAATTTGTCGGCAGTCGCGGCGCAGGCGCTCAGCTCAACGGGAAACGCATTCGCGTGACCACCCGGGCCAAACTCAGCGAGTGCGTCCTGGGCACTGGGCTGCCGCCCGGTAGCATGGCGCAACTGCCTAATTACACACGTACGCTCGAGACACTCACCGGCACATGCCGCGGTATCCGCCGCGCTGGCAGTGCGGCCTTGGATTTAGCCTACGTTGCTGCTGGCCGAATGGACGGCTTTTGGGAACCGGGCTTAAGTAAGTGGGATATTGCAGCCGGCATCGTGCTGGTTCGTGAGGCTGGCGGCTTTATTAGCGACCTGCACGGCGGCGAGACCTTTTGGGAGACTGGCAACATTGTCGCCGCCAACGCCAAATGCTTTAAGCCCCTGATACAAACTCTAAAAAGTTAGTCACCGGTCCGCTCACGTTCCCTGTAGCTGCCGTGCCTAGGGGTAGCTGCCGTCTTCGTTGGCGTCGGTTTCCGGCTTTGGCACCAGCAAATCTTCCTTCGAGATATTCATAGCCAGTAGCACGTTGGCGGCAACATAGATGGAGGAGTAGGTACCGATGACTACGCCAATAGATAGCGCCGTTGCGAACCCACGGATCACCTCCCCGCCAGCGAATAACAGCGCCAGCAGCACGAATAACGTGGTCAACGAGGTCACCAGGGTACGGCCAAGAGTTTGATTCAAAGCCGTGTTGATAATGTCGATGGGCTGACCCCGGCGCGCGATGCGAAAGTTTTCCCGAATGCGGTCGCTGACCACGATGGTGTCGTTCAGGGAGTAGCCGATGACCGCCAACAAGGCCGCCAACACGGTGAGGTCGAAAGTCCACTGGAATACAGAAAAACAGCCCAGCACAAGAAACACGTCGTGCGCCAACGCAACCACTGCGCCAACGGAAAACTGTTTGGTGAAGCGGAAAAGAATGTACAGCATGACGATGATCAATGCCGTCAACAGAGCTAAACCACCGTCTTCAGCCAGCTCGTCGCCTACTGCCGGACCAACGTAGTTGGACTGCTGCAGCACAATGCCGGGATAGTTGGCTGCCAAGGCGCGAAAAATCTCGTCGCCAAGACCTGCCTGGGCCGCCGGATCCGTGCTGGCCTGAGGCGGCACCCGAATCAGCAAATCTTCGTCCGATCCAAAGGTCTGTACCGTGCCGTTCACAAAACCGGCCTCGGCTAGAAATCCCCGAACGGCTTGCGGGTCTACTCTCTCTGCCAGCTTCACTTCCACCATGGAACCGCCGGTAAAGTCCAAGCCCAGATTCAATCCCTGGGTGCCCAGTGAGCCAATGGCCACTAACAGCAGCAAGCCGGACAGCGCCGTCGCAATTAGCCGCTTGCCCATGAAGTCGATATGCAGGTCTTTCATATTTTCAGGGTTTCCAGCTTGCGCCCGCCGTACATTAGGTTCACCAACGCCCGGGTCACTAAAATCGCTGTGAACATGGAGGTCACGATGCCCACGGCAAGCGTTACCGCGAAGCCGCGTACAGGGCCACTACCGATGGAGAGCAGGATGATGGCGACAAAGAACGTGGTGACGTTGGCGTCGGTAATGGTCAGCAAGGCTCGGTCGAAGCCTGCCTGAATGGCCATCTGCGGTGGGTGATTTTTGAGCTCCTCGCGGATACGCGAAAAAATCAGCACGTTGGCGTCTACGGCCATGCCCACGGTAAGTACGATGCCGGCAATACCGGGTAGCGTCAAAGTAGCTCCCAGCACCGACATGATGGCCACGAGTAAGGTCAGGTTTGCCGCAAGCGCTAGGTTGGCGGCAAGGCCAAAACCTCGATAGTAAAAAATCATGAACATCAGCACTAAGGCGAAGCCTATGGCCACGGACTGCCACCCCCGGCGAATGTTCTCGTCGCCTAGCTGGGCTCCGACCGTTCGCTCCTCGACGATGTACATGGGCGCCGCTAGCGCTCCCGCCCGAAGCAGCAGCGCAAGGTCTTGGGCCTCTCGAAGACTCAGGCCAGTAATACGAAAATTAAAACCCAGTGCTGCCTGAACCGTGGCCACGCTGATCAAACGGCGCTCTTCCTCGGTGTAATACTCATCCACCATTTCGCCATCTTGCATGACCTTGCGCACACGGGGTTTTTGTTCGATGAACAAAATGGCCATGGACCGGCCCACGTTGTCCTTGGTAGCCGCATGCATCTTGCGGCCGCCTTCATTGTCTAGCTCGATGCTAACCTGAGGCTGACTGGTTTCCGGGTCATAGGATTGCTGTGCATCCTGGACGTTGTTGCCGGTGACAATGTTGCGCCGCATGATGTCCTGCATGCGCCCTTGATACTCGTAGGTTTCAATTTGGGATTTA
>CAZWQK010000164.1:0-4773 GCA_964635835.1 uncultured Pseudomonadales bacterium | reverse complement strand
TTCCTTGGTAGAAGAAACGCGCTTCGCGGTTCCCAAATCTTCCAAAGTAGCACCCTCCAGGGTCAGGCCAACTTCTTCGGAGATCACCGTGGCACCGGTCAAAATTGCGATGTCTTGCAACATGGCTTTGCGTCGATCACCAAAACCTGGCGCCTTCGCTGCAGCAACTTTCACGATGCCGCGCATGTTGTTTACCACCAAGGTTGCCAGGGCTTCGCCTTCAATGTCCTCAGCGATAACAACCAGCGGACGGCCTGCTTTGGCAACATTTTCCAGAACTGGTAGCAGATCCCGGATGTTGGAAATTTTCTTATCGCAAAGCAGGATGAAGGGGTCATCGTGCTCAGCTGCCATTGAGTCTTGGTTGTTGATGAAGTAAGGGGAGAGGTAGCCGCGATCGAACTGCATACCCTCGACCACGTCCAGTTCATTCTCCAAACCGGAGCCTTCCTCTACCGTGATTACGCCTTCCTTACCAACTTTTTCCATGGCTTCAGCAATGATTTCGCCCACAGCGCTGTCGCTGTTTGCTGAAATGGTGCCCACCTGAGCGATGGCTTTGGAGTCCTCGCAAGGTGTGGCCAGGCTTTGAATGTGTTCAACGGCAGAAGCAACCGCTTTGTCGATGCCGCGCTTCAGATCCATCGGGTTCATGCCCGCGGCAACCGACTTTAGGCCTTCTTGCAAAATGGCTTGCGCCAGTACCGTGGCGGTCGTGGTGCCGTCACCGGCTTCATCGGAAGTTTGGCTAGCAACGGTTTTCACCATTTGCGCGCCCATGTTTTGGAACTTGTCTTTCAGTTCAATTTCTTTGGCTACGGAAACACCGTCCTTGGTCACCGTGGGCGAGCCGAAAGCCTTGTCCAGAACTACGTTTCGGCCTTTCGGTCCGAGGGTCACCTTCACGGCGTTTGCTAGGACATTGACGCCTTCCAGCATCTCAATGCGGGCGTCGTCTCCAAATTTTACGTCTTTAGCGCTCATCGCTTATTTCCTCTTAATCGTGTCAGACTGTTGTGCGTATCAAAAAGGGCGAAGGTTTAACCTTCTAAAACGCCAAAAATTTCGCTTTCGCTCAGGATCAACAGCTCTTCACCGTCGATTTTCACTGTACTGCCCGCGTATTGGCCGAAGATGATTCTGTCGCCGACTTTGACGTCAAGAGCACGTACATCACCGCTGTCTGTCGCCTTTCCAGGCCCTGCCGCCAGAATTTCGCCTTGGGAAGGCTTCTCGGTAGCGGAATCAGGAAGCACGATGCCCCCCGCGCTGGTGGTTTCTTCTTCTAACCGGCGCACAACGACACGGTCGTGTAAGGGTCGAATATTCATGAACTATGGTCTCCCAGTTACTCCAATTTGCATTCGTTTTCTTGCGCTGTGGCGGCGTGCGCGCCAGCTCGGGCAGAAAACTGACTTAGCACTCACACTGCGGGAGTGCTAAGTGCGGTGAGCATAATAGAGGCGGCCCTCGTGTTTTCAAGGCCTGAAGGTTGGAATCTGGCAAATTTTTGCCGATTGGGGTCTGTGCCAGTGCTAATCGTCCCGGCGCTGGTACTCGCCCTCTAGGGTTTGCGGACGATCTTGCTGGTCGGGTCGCTGCGAGCTCTGGCCGCGAAAGGTTTGAGTGCCTCTTATCTCTACCCGGCGGAGGAGTCCCTGGGCAATCATCAGGCGAGTGGGTGGGAACAGAATGAGAAACCCAATAGCGTCAGTCACAAAGCCTGGGGTTATCAGCAGCGCTCCAGCCACCGCCAACAACAGGCCCTCCGCCATCTCCTGAGCTGGCATCTGCCCTTGGCTCATCTTCTGCGTTCCCCGGGTGAGCGTTTCCAAGCCCTGCTGTTTAAGCAGCGCCACGCCAATGACCGCGGTGAGCATGACTAAACCGATGGTTGGCAAAGCATCAATGTAGCCAGCCACCGCGATTAAGAGATACATTTCCACAATGGGCATAGCGAAAAAAAGTAGTAACCAAGGCATGGTCTTGCGCCCTTTCTTTGATCCTAACGAACCTGAGGGCAGCCACGTCACAAATCAAGACCCTGAGCTAACAAAGGCCCAGCGAATTTGGCAGGTTGTGGCGGCCATACCCAAGGGTCGGGTCGCCAGCTACGGTCAGGTAGCCGCATTGGCCGGGTTACCGGGTTATGCGCGCTTCGTTGGCACCACCCTGGGCAAATTACCGCGAGGCAGCAAGCTGCCATGGCACCGGGTGGTAAATGCGTCCCTGCAGATAGCCCCGCGCGATTCCACGCGCATGTCTGAACAAAAGCGCCGTCTGCGGGATGAGGGCATTATTTTTCAGGGCAACCGCGTGGCCAAATCTTTTCGTCTGGATTCCTAACCCTAAATCTTAGGAAGGTTGCTCTGGTGACTGAGATTGGTTGAAGGGGGCGACCCAAAACAACAGCACCATGCCCGGAATGGCGAGAGCGGTGCTCAAATAGAAAAAATCCGTCCAGCCGATGACATCGACAATGACACCACTGAAGCTGGAGGCAACCACCCGCGGCAAAGACGCCAGGGCTGTGAATAAGGCAAACTGAGTGGCAACGGCAAGCTTGGACGTTTCTCGGGCGATAAAAGCCACTGATGCCGTGGTGCCCAAGCCAACGCCGATGTATTCACCACCAATGACGATACCCAGCACCCACGGGTCCGCCCCTGCGTGAGTTAGCCAGACAAAGCCCAAAATGGTAACCATCTGCACGAAGCCAAACAGCCACAACGATCGGTTGATTCCAATGCTGGCCACGACAAAGGCCCCCAGCACACTGCCGAGGATTACCGCCCACAGGGACACACCCTTGGCGACCAAGCCGATGGTCTGGGTGCTAAACCCCATGTCCAAATAGAAGGGCGTGGCCAAGGCAGTGGCCATATTGTCCCCTAGCTTATAAAAGACCATGAAGGCCAATACCGCCATGGCAGGACCGAGAGCCCGTCGCTGGAAAAATTCCTGAAAAGGCACCACGGTGGCTTGCCACAAGCTTTCGGGCGGCTGAGCGTCGTTTTTTGGCTCCGCCACCAGTAGCGACAAACCCACCCCCACGCTCATGAAAGACGCCATGATGATGAAATTCAATTCCCAGCTGATGCTGCCCGCAAGAATCAAACCCAGAGTGCCCGGGACCAGGCCGGCAATTCGGTAGGCCTGAACGTGGATGCTGTTGCCTAGTGCCAGCTCCCCATCGGTGTGCAAAATCTCGCGCCGGAATGCATCCAGCGCAATATCTTGGGTAGCACTAAAAATCGCTAAGGCCGTGGAGATCAACACTACCATGGTCAAAGCTTCGGCAGGCGGCCAGAATCCGAGGGAGCCAATCAGCGCAATCAACGCCACCTGAGTACCCAGCATCCAGCTGCGCCGACGGCCCAGGGGACTCAGCGGATACCGCTCCAACAGGGGAGCCCAAAGAAATTTAAGCACGTATGGATACTGGACGGCGGTAAAGAACCCGATGGCAGTCAGCGACACACCCTCCAGACGCAACCAGGCGGGCACCAGCTGCAAGATGACATAAAGCGGGAGGCCCGACGCAAAACCAGTCGCCGCACAGATCAACATGCGTCGATCTAGCAGAACCTGCAACCAGGACCTGCCCTCCGACACTTTCGCGTCAGCGCTCTGGTTATCGGTCATCGACGTGATCAGTCACGGAAGTTGTTGTACTGCAAAGGTATGTTCAGGTCGCTTTCTTTCAGCGCTGCAATAGCATTTTGCAGATCGTCGCGCTTTTTACCCGTGACCCGGACTTTGTCACCGTTGATCTGACTTTGGATTTTCAGCTTCGACTCTTTCAACACTTTGGTAACCAGGCGTGCGTTATCTTTATCAAGGCCCTGGGCCATGGTGAAACGCTGACGCTTTACCTTGCCTGCACCCTCGATGTCACCGGGAACTAAGGCTCTGCTATCCACATCTCTGCTCGCCATCTTGCTGCGCAAAATGTCTTTCAACTGTCCAATCTGAAATTCTTCCGGAGCGGTGAGCAAAATGCTCTCATCCTCCAGCTCGATTTTGGCGTCGACACCGCGAAAATCGAAACGCGTACCCAGTTCTCGCACGGCCTGATCAACGGCGTTACGAACTTCGTGCATATCCATTTCGGAAACCACATCAAATGACGGCATACTGTCCCCCTGTAGCGGCCAATTCTCTGGCCAGTAAGTAACAACAAATCCGGCGGGCTCGGACTGACTTGGGATGCAGGTTAGCACTTCGCTTCACTGGCACAACCCACAAGACCGGGCAGCCTTGATCCCACTGGGCGCAGCATCATGACACAGAACAAAACACGTATTAGCAACGTGACGACTCGAAGCGGCGATGCAGGACAAACTCGTTTAGGCAACAACGTCAAAGTGAGTAAAGCCAGCCCTGCGATCCGCGCTTTGGGCAGTGTTGATGAACTCAACAGCGCTGTCGGCTTGCTGCGCTGCCATCTAGCATCAGCGGAGTTGGATCTGGTTCTCGCCGAGCAACAACAGCTGTTATTCGACATTGGCGCGGTAGTCGCCATGGCCGGTGATTACGACACACCTGCTATTGATGCAGGCTTAGCGGCTGTTACGGCCCACAGCGAGAAACTCAATGCAGACCTTCCACCGCTAAAGGAATTTGTTGTGCCCGGTGGCAGCCTGCCCGCCGCCCACGCCCACCTGTGTCGCACAACATGCCGCCGGGCGGAGACAGACCTTTGGTCCGCCGTCGAAGCAATGCAGGCGGAGCAAACGGACCAGACAAAAATTGATCGGCTACAGCAGGCTG
>CAZWQK010000163.1:0-4844 GCA_964635835.1 uncultured Pseudomonadales bacterium | reverse complement strand
GACTACGTGCCTGGTGGGTTCGACTCCTACCTCTTCCGCCAATATGATGCTCAAACCAATGGCCTACGAGGTCTTGTGGAATTTACCCCTATAAAGCCCACTTAAAAGTTCTGCTTTAAGGGGCGCTGCAACGTGCTCTTCTAGCGACCCCCAGATTCGACCTCAGGTCACCACCCCCGACGCACCCCCACTTGTCAGCCTGGGGCTCCCAGTATGCGCTCATGGTTGTGCAGCCGCGCTTGCAGCCAGCGGCAGAAAGGTTCAGTTAGTCGTTGAACTTTTTGCTGTCGTCGATGACCACATCGCCGCACAGCCGGCAGTACTCGTCCTCGAGTTCCGCACCCTGAGGTGACTCAAGCACCAGTGCCAAAGAACGACCGTGCCGTGCATGCAACGCGTTCAAAGCAGATTAACCTAGCGTCCAGTGAAGTACAGTGCCCAAACTTCTGTGAGGTAGCAATCAAGCCACTGACAAACTGGTAGGACATCCCGTCAATCCGTTGACCGGTCCGAACCTAGCGGATAGTTTAAGCTCGACCTGAGATCAAACGATAACCGGGACCAAACAATTAAGTCGGCCTACCACCCGAATCGGGTCAAAAACCTTATGAGCATCATCGAAACTGAATCCAACACCCCTGCTCCACCAGCAACCTCCGAGGAATCACCAGCAACCACTGGCGACACCCAAACCTTTGCTTTTGAGTTTCGCGGCATTGGCGCTGAATTCTTCAAAATCTGGATCGTCAACTTAGTATTGACGGTAATCACATTCGGTATTTATTCCGCTTGGGCCACTGTGCGCACCAATCGGTATTTTTATGCCAACACCCACCTTGATGGTGAGAGCTTTCGCTATCTGGCCGATCCAATCACGATTTTAATCGGCCGGGTCATGGCGGTGGCCGCTTTCGCCATTTATACAGTCGTTGGCAGCCTGTCACCGATTTTCGGGTTTATTTTTGCCCTCGGGCTGTTTTTTGCGATGCCATTTTTAATCATTCGCTCCATCGCTTTCAGCAACCGGATGACGGCCTATCGAAACGTTCAATTTCGCTTTAACGGAAGATACGGCGAAGCTTTTATGGCGGTGTTGATTTGGCCCTTGCTGGGCATTCTTTCTGTGGGCGTCCTCTACCCCTACGCACTGCTCAGAGCCAACAAGTTCGTGGTTGAAAATAGCGCCTACGGCACCACCTCGTTCGCTTTCGACGCCAGCACCTGGGACTACGGCCAGGCTTTTCTAAAGTTTCTCGGCATTTTTGTCTTAGCTGGCGTATTGGCCCTGGCGGCGTCCACCGTCAACGAAATCTTAGCGGCATTGATTGGTGTCGCCGGCTATATGGTCGCATTGGGTTATCTCAGCGTTGCACTGATCAACATCTACTACAACGCAACGTCGTTGGGCGCTCACCGCCTATCCGCAAACCTTGAAACCGTTAGCTACCTGAAGGTTTTTCTAACCAACGCAGCGCTGACGGTTCTCACCCTCGGCCTATATCTTCCTTTCGCCAAAGTGCGCATGGCCCAGTACCGAGCGACCCACACCGCCCTGCTCGCCAGCGGCTCCCTGGACGGCTTTGCGGCGGCGGAACGCGAACAAGTTAGCGCCCTGGGCGAGGAATTCAGCGGCGTCTTTGACTTCAACGTCGGAGCTTTTTAGGCCATTGCCAATATCAATTCCGCACATCACCAAAAGGCGTTTATGGTTCTAGGCAGATTTTCAGACGGCGAAACGTCAACACTCGTTGACGCTCGCCTGGATGTGGTAGATCACTGCATTGTGCTGCGCGACAAGGACAACTTGGTTCTTTACCAATGCCCGCGCGCCCAGGTCGTTATTTCATCCCGATTGGGCAACACCCCGCGCCGCATCACCTTCAAGCAGAACTCGGATCGTCAAAGCTTTGAAACCGACGATAATGATGGCATCGACGAATTATTCCTCGACGAAACGCAGTCTACGGCTTGGCTACACAGGCTTGAAACCAACCGCTCACTGGTCGCTGGTGCCAGCCTTTTCGCTATTGCTTTCGTATTCTGGCTAATCGTCTATGCCCTGCCTCAAGGTGCCGCGGCCTTGGCTTTCACGCTGCCTCAGGAGGTCATCGACCAAACCGGAAAATCCACCCTGGACGCCCTGGACCGGGCCTATTTCGACCCAAGCGAGCTCAGTACCGAAGAACGAGATCGAGTGTTTGCAGCCCTGGCCCCTCACGTTCTGACTGCTAGCACGTCTCTGCACTTTCGCAAGGGGCCGCCCAACGCCTTCGCCTTAGCAGACGGCAGCATCGTGTTCACAGATGGCTTGATTCAGCTGGCGGAAAACAACCAGGAGCTGATCGCCATTGCCTACCACGAACTAGGTCATGTCCAAAACCGTCACCTCATTCGCCGCGCCATTCAGGGGTCTGCCATCGCGGTCATGTTGTTTTTGCTGACCGGTGACGTCAGTGACATCGATATTTTGGTCACGGTGCCGTCGATGCTGGCCGACCTCTCTTTCTCCAGGGCCTTTGAAACCGAAGCCGACCAATTCGCGCTGGAAACATTAACTGCAGAGGGCATTGATCCGATCCACTTTTACCGCATTCTGGAGAAGCTCAACGCATACTATTTACCGGAACTTTCGGACCAAGACCAAGACTCTGGCGTTTTGAGCTACCTATCAACCCACCCTGAGACAACGGCGCGCCTGCAGCAAATCGCTGCCTATCGGCAGGAGCATTGGCTCTCGGCAGTGCCAGCGAATTCAGATGACACAGCGGGCTTAGAGCTCCGCATCTTAGGTCGCGCCGACTAAGCTAACTGCTTTTGTTCGGGGCTTGAACCCAGGCTTTAGTTCGGGATTTTGATTGATGGCTCTAGTCCGCGTTGGAACCAAGAACCCAAGTACGGATCTCTTCCATCGGTACTTTTGGTGAACGATCGAAGTACAGCAAGCCATTTATCTCCTGTTGAACATCGGTAAGCTGGGTCCAGACAAAACCGGTGAGATGCTCGATGGCGTGAATCTCGGCGAACAATTCCGCGCATTTCGCTCCCAAAGCCTCCGTGGAATCCGGCATGTCACCATAGGCAAAGTCTGCGTCACCATCCGAGGCTGGCTGCTTTTTTTGCACGAAGCCGACACCACCGCACTCAGACAATACCGTGGGTAGCGCCTGTGGATTTGTGCCAGCTAACGCGCCTTGCCGGGGCCGCCCTATATTCGCCACCACGGACTGCGGCATTTGCCGTAGAGCGTGAATCCGCTCGGCCAAAGCGCCCTCGTCGTGTTCATAGGAATGCAGGGCCCAAATATCGCCGCTGGAAAACTCCCAGCCGTCATTACCGATCACTGGCCGACTTGGATCCAAAGATTTCGTCAGATGGTACAGCGCATCCGCCAGGTGCCGTTGCTCTGGCCGCTCACCCTGATGCCAGATCCCCCATGACTCGTTGAAAATTACCCAGCCAACAATGCTTGGATGACTGCGATCTCGCAGCAACAACTGCGGCCACTGCTCGCTCAGCGCGCAGGACAGTTGGTCCGAGAAAATTCGTCCGGCGGGCATCTCGGCCCAGATCATCAGACCAAGTTTATCGGCCCAATAAAGATAGCGAGGATCCTCTGCTTTTTGATGCTTGCGGACAAAATTGAAGCCCATGGCCTTGGTGAGTTCTACATCCCGGCGCAAAGCACTATCGTCGAGTGCCGTATACCAGCTCTCGGGAAAATAGCCTTGATCGAGCACACCCCGCAGATACACGGGCTCCCCGTTCAGCAGCAGGGAGTTATCCACGCACCGGACCTCGCGCAGCCCGACGTAACTATCAACGGTATCCAGTAACACCCCGTCATGGTCACTAATTTCCATGGCTAACTCGTAGAGATAGGGGCGCTCTGGGGACCATAGCTGTGGCTGGGACACGTCGATTACCACTGTCACTTCGCTGCGGTTATGGGCCGGCGCGTCACGCCATTGCAGGGAACCGTCGGCAAGTGCCAGTCCAACTCGGACACTGCCCTTGGACTGATAGGCCAACCCCACAGTAACCTTCAGCTGTTTTTCGGCAAGGTCATAACGACTGAACAGGTGGGTTACGTAGTTGGCACCAACGGGCTCCAGCCAGACGGTCTGCCAAATGCCAATTACGCCATCGTAATCGATCGGCCATCGAGTATCCCCGGCCTGCTTGCCCCGAGGTTGCTGCCAGGAATCCGTGTCCGCCGCCCGCACCACGATACTGTTTTCACCGGGTTTCAGGTATGCGCCAATGGCTATCTGAATTGGCGTGTAGCCCCCCTCATGGTGGCCGACATGATGGCCATTAATGTAAATGTCGGCCCAGTAATCACAGGCGCCAATGTTGAGCAATGTATCCTCACCGCCCTGGTCGGCATCAAGCCAATTTGGACAGTCAAAGCACCGTCGATACCAAACCACTCGGCAGGAACCATCAAGTTCCACGCCACTGGCTGCGGAACCCGCGCTATAGGGCACTGACGCTGTTCCCGGCGGCCAGCTTTGCAACAAATACCAGTGAGCTGTCAGGCCCTGGTTGTCCGGGTCTTTGCGGAAATCCCAACTGCCATTGAGATTTATCCACCGATCTCGGCGGAGGATTGGGCGCGGATACTCTGGTCTGAGGGTTTTCATGGGGAAACTCGTATGGCCTCGGCAATCACCTTCGCAGCTCCAGGGTCCCGCTGCGAGGCACTTTTTATGCTTGATCTTACCCGCCCAACCCGGCATCGGCACGTTCTCGGCAGCTTCTCTGCCAGCCAGGCGGACAACCAGTAGACGAATTCAGGGGGCTTTTCGGGAAGCTTTTCCGGTCAACTCTTTCACTTAACGAAG